>CALXTG010000036.1 GCA_944391355.1 uncultured Alphaproteobacteria bacterium | reverse complement strand
CCGGCTCGACCCGCTTCCCTTCTCCCCTCTGCCGTCATGCTCCGGCTTGACTGCACCCCTCTCTGTCATTCTCCGGCTTGACCGGAGAATCCAGGTTAAATAAGTAGCTATATTGTTAACCTGGATGCTCGGGTCAAGCCCGAGCATGACAAGTAAGGGGGAGATTTCGAAGAGGAGGATAAAAAGGGAGCTGGCGGCGAAGTACGGATAATTATAAAAGGCCGTATGAAAATACAGCCTTTTTGTTTAATTCCATTTATAAAAATATGCTCATATATTTAATCTAAAAAGATTGACTCTTAAGGAAAAATTGACTAATAATTGAACAGGTAACTTATTATTAACTCTTAAAATTTATAATTATGATGAAAATATTTGACGGGCTGACAGCTTGGGATATCATTTTGGTTAGCCTTGCCTGTTGGCTGTTATTAACGTTATTTTCCTGCATGCAAAAGGTTAAGCAGGATAGTGAAAAAGCCTATCTTACCTTTGGTTCGGGGCTTGTTATTCTTGGCGGCCTTTCCGGCTGGCTGGCTTATTATCTGGGTTCGGCGTATTATCTTTTTTGGGGAGTTGGCGGCGGTACAATTTTAACATTACTGCTTATCAGAACCTCTGCCATGCGGGAATTTCGCAATCTCTTTCTGCAAAATTTTGCCGGTACTTTCTGGGGCTGCTGGCTGCCAAGCCATTATAGAAGCGGCAGAAGAGCTTATCGTCACCTTTATAGCATAGATGATGAGCGTCCCGATTATTCCAGAGAACCTTGGCAAAATGAACTTGCTGAACGTCATGCTGACGGTGTAAGAGTTTATGGAACTTTTGATAATATAGACACAAACAGAAATTCAGAAGGACTTCCTTTAACAACAGAAGATGAGGTTGATTGGAATGCTGCACGAGAGGAAAATGAAAGGTATGATATGATACCTGACCGTGATTGGTGTAACTAATAAAAAAGCTTCGGAAATCCGAAGCTTTTTTATTATCAGCGGGAAAGCTGGTTATTTCGCACCGCGTACGGCAACGGCTGCTGTCTTTCATTGCGGTAGTTTTTCAGATCCTGATAGGAAAATTTACCTTTGGTTACCGGAATACGCTGAATATCAATGCCGCAGTCGCCTTTAATGTCACTCATGGTAAAGTCTAAGTCTGACTTGGCGTTCCCGGTCATGGTGCCGATAATATCGCTCATATTGACGCCTTTGCCGTTGGCATTTTCTTCTTCGGCTTCTTTATAACGTTCGTCAATTTCATTCAGAACTTCCGATTTTTGTGCTTCCAGACGTTGTTTAAATAATGTCTGTAATTCATCGGCCGATAAATCTTTCAGCTTATTATCTTCTTCGCCATATTCAACCAACATCGCGTTATAAACCTGACAAGCGGCGATAATAGCCACGGCATCTTTGCTGCCGTTAATTTTCATCATTTGAGGCAAGAGCTTTTTCGAGGCAAAGCTGTTAAATTTGTCATACTTGACCGCGCCTTCCAGGTTTTTGATGGTCTTTTCCAGGCGGTTGCCTTCAAACTGCTGTCCTTGCTCGGCAATATTCTCACGTAATTGTTTAGCTAAAGCCGCTTTGTATTTTATCAAAGCTTCTTCCGAAAGGTTATCGGTGGCCGCTCCCATCATTTTCCTAACATGGATTTCATTTGGGTAAATTCCTAATGGCACAATGCCTTTTCGAGCACATGCCATACGGAAAGCTCCCTTATCCTCATCAGTCATATCATTACCAAACTGGAAATGGGTATAGCCCTGTCCTTTGCACATATCAACAATTTCATCAGCTTGGCCATCTGTCAGCTTTTTACTATTTGGGGTATTCCATGTCATGTTTAATACCCCATTTTTATCAAGATGTGCTTTAATTTCAAGTTCATAAGTATGAGCAGTTACGCCTTTTTCACACTTGCCGTCTTTGTCTTTGGCGTTGGGATCGGGATAAATGCGCCAGGTTACTTCCCAGTGGCTTTTGCTACGTTTGTAGGAGCGGTTGTCTTTGCCCAAACGCTTCATCCATTTTTTCATATGTTCGTCAATTTTTTTGATTTCCGGTTTTTTTTCTTCTTTTTTCTCTTCCGGCATATCAACTTTTTCTACCGGGGCAATTACTTTGGGCTTCTCCTGATATTCCTGTTTGACAGCGGCATCGGCCGCGGCAAAGTTTTGGTTAAATTCCGGCGAATTGCTGTCCGGCAGTTCCAACCCGCTGATATTGTGAAACCACAACAATTGAGCCAGAGCTTTAATTTGCGCCGGAGAGAGATTATCGGGAACGGTGACTTTTCCGTCTTCAAATTTGAAAGCTAAATCGGCCGGATGAGTCAGCCGCATTAACAACGCCAATTTATCATGATCCGGATCATATTGGACTTTTCTTTGGCCGATTTCAAAATTTTTATCGGCGGCAATATCTTCGGAAAAACCGTAAAGAAACGAATATTGTTCCGGATCTTTCAGAAAAAGATTATATTGGCTCTCATCAGCTTCCAGCGCGCCGCCGGGAGCAAAAACATCTTCCACCAGTTCGGGTCTGTATTCCTCACGACGGATTTCATCGGTGTAACGGTAGTTAATTACATTATGCTTTGTCATGACCCAATATCCCTCTTGTTAATTTATTCATATCATAGCACATTTTGGACAAAAAACAAGCTTTTTTTACCCAAACAAAAACGGCAGAACTATAGTTCCGCCGTTTTTAACCGAATATTGTAAAAATTATTTTTTCAAAACAACAACACCGGGTAATTCTTTACCTTCCATCCATTCGAGGAAAGCGCCCCCGGCAGTGGAAATGTAAGTGAATTTGTCGGCAACGCCGGCATTTTCCAGAGCCGAAACGGTATCACCGCCGCCGGCAACCGACATTAAACGGCCCTCGCCAGTCAGAATCGCGGCATGATCGGCAACTTTGTTGGTAGCGGTATCAAACGGTTTCAGCTCAAACACGCCGAGCGGACCGTTCCAAACCAATGTTTTGCATTCATCGAGTTTTTTGTTAATCATCTCAATGGTTTTGGCGCCGACATCCATCAAAATCCAACCTTCCGCGGGAATATGCTCCAAACTGACGGTCTGATGTTCGGCATCGGCCTTAAATTCCTTGGAAACAACCACATCAAGCGGCAGCAGAATTTCACAATGATTTTCTTTGGCGGTTTTCATGATTTCTTTTGAAGTTTCAATCATATCCATCTGAACCAAAGAATTGGCTTCATTAACCGTATCAACGCCGCCGGCTTTCATGAAAGTATGCGCCATGCCGCCGGAAATAACCAGTTTATCAACCTTTTTAACCAGGTTGTTCAGCAGGTCGAGTTTGGTAGAAACCTTGGAACCGCCGACAATCGCCATTAACGGACGTTTGGGATCCGACAGAGCTTTTTCCAGAGCATTGACTTCTTCTTCCATCAGGCGTCCCATTGCTGCCGGACGCAGTTTGGCGGCGGCAACCATCGAAGCATGGGCGCGGTGAGCGGTTGAGAAAGCGTCGGAAACATAAACGTCGGCCGGTTTAACCAGTTCTTCGGCAAATTTTTCGTCGCCTTTTTTCTCTTCGTTATAAAAACGCAGATTTTCCAACAGCAGAACTTCGTCTTTTTTCATTTCTTTAATGGCGGCTTCAACTTTGGGACCGATGCAGTCATCAACGAAAATAACCTTATGGCCCAAAGCTTCCTGCAGATTTTTGACAATATGTTTCAACGAATTTTTCATATCGCCTTTGCCTTCGGGACGGCCGAAGTGGCTGACAACCACAACCTTGGCGCCTTTGTCCATCAGTTCTTTAATGGTAGGAACGGTACGGTCACTACGGGCCGTGTTGGTAACGTTAAAATTTTCATCCATCGGAACGTTTAAATCGGCGCGCAACATGGCGACTTTACCGTTTAAATCACCTAAATCATCTATCGTTTTGTAATTGTTCATTTGTTTTCCTCTTCTCAAAAAACAAAACCCCCTTGGATAAACCAAGAGGGTTTGTTTTATTATGCTTATCCGTTAACTTTAGCCATGTGGTTAATCAGGTCGAGAACCTTGTTTGAATAACCCCATTCGTTATCGTACCAGCTGACGACTTTAACAAAAGTCGGGGTCAACTGAATACCGGCTTTGGCATCAAAGATAGAAGTGCGGGCATCACCCAAGAAATCAGACGAAACGACCTGATCTTCGGTATAACCCAAAATGCCTTTGAGTTCGCCTTCGGCAGCTTCTTTCATGACTTTGCAGATATCTTCATAGCTGGTCGGCTTATTGAGGTTGACGGTCAGGTCAACAACCGAAACATCGAGCGTGGGAACGCGGAAAGACATGCCGGTCAGTTTGTCGTTCAAAGACGGAATAACTTTACCGACGGCTTTGGCAGCACCGGTCGAAGACGGAATAATGTTGCCGGCAGCGGCGCGTCCGCCTCTCCAGTCTTTCATTGACGGGCCGTCAACGGTTTTCTGAGTAGCGGTGGTGGCATGAACGGTGGTCATCAAGCCGTCGGCAATGCCGAAAGCGTCGTTCAAAACTTTGGCAATCGGAGCCAGGCAGTTGGTGGTGCAGGAAGCGTTCGAAACAAACTGTGTTCCTTTTACATAGGAATCGGTGTTAACGCCGCAGACGAACATCGGCGTATCGTCTTTAGAAGGCGCAGACATAACAACATATTTAGCGCCGGCGTCAATATGACCCTGAGCTTTTTCTTTGGTGAGGAACAGACCGGTCGATTCAACGACATAGTCAGCGCCGATTTCACCCCATTTCAGATCGGCAGGATTTTTTTCAGCCGTAACGCGGATGGCTTTGCCGTTGACAACCAGCTTGCCGTCTTTGACTTCAACCGTGCCTTTGAAACGGCCGTGCATTGTGTCATAGCGCAGCATATAAGCCATATAGTCAACATCAATCAGGTCATTGATACCGACGATTTCAATATCGTTTCTTTCCTGAGCGGCTCTGAAAACCAGACGGCCGATACGGCCGAAACCGTTAATACCTACACGAATCATATTTTATATCCTTTTAAGTTTAGTGCGGAACGCCCCGCACAGGCATGACATTAAAAAATCGTCTGCTAATGTAACACGAATCTCGTTTTTTTCAAGATAATTTTAAGGCTGTAAATAAATCTCTCCCAATTTGAATTTTTTATATCGGCGGAGATAAGACTGTTAAAAAATACTTATGCGGACAAAAAAACATCCTCTGTTCAGGAAGTGTTTAGACATAAAAATTAAATCTGTCCAATGTTTGTTTACATAATTTTAAAAATGTGATAGTATTGTTTTAATATTTAGACAAATTTGTGGAGAAAACAGATGAGCGCGGCAGATATTTTGGCTGAGATTAAGCAGAAAATGTCAGATGAGGCGGATATTGATTTGAGAGAGGCCTATAAAGCCTTGTCTTCTGTCGTGAAAACCGATGTTTCATCGGCCTCAGAGGTCTTGGAGACTGTTAAGACAGGTCTGCAGTCACAAAAAAATGACGGATATAGCCTAAGCGAAGCCTATAAAGCCTTGTCTTCTGTCGTGAAGGCTGATGTCTCCTTAGCTCCGAGGGTTTTTGATACCTTTGAGACCGCACTGAAATCAGAAAAAAATACTTCTTCTCTTTTTGGGTTTGGCAGTTTGATAACAGCTTATGAATCTTTATCGTCTCTTGTGGAGGCAGATGCTTTATTGGCCTTGGAGGTTTTGTCTGCTGTCAATACAGGTCTGCGGTCAAATAAAAACAATCGCTATTGTTTGGGTGAAGCCTATAAAGCCTTATCATCTGTCGTGAAGGCTGATGCCTCATTAGCACCGGAAGTATTGGAGACTTTGCAAATTGGTTTACCGAAGATAAATTTGTTGTCAATCATATCTGATGAAAATGATAGCGGGAGTTTGGAGATTGCCTATAAAGTTTTATCGGATATCGTGAAAGAAAATCCGTCATTAGTGCCAGAAGCTTGTGATATTTTCAGTTGTTTTTTGATGTCGGAGAAAAATGATCAAGATAGTTGGAAAAGCGCCTGCAAAGTTTTATCGGATATCGTAAAAGAAAGCCCGTCAGCGGCGCCGGAGGTCTTTGAAGTCTTTGAAACTGCTTTGAGGGAAGGAAAATACCATGAATATGATTTAGGATATGCTTGCGGGGTTTTGTCATCCGTCGTGAAAGAAAATCCGTCATTAGTGCCGGAGGTTCGGGAGACTATGAAAAATATCCTGCTGCCGGACGATTATAATGAAACATATCATTTGGCAGACACCTATAGCGCTTTATCGGATATTGCACAAGAAGATCCGTTATTGATGCCGGTGATTTTTGATATTTATAAAACCGCTTTACAGTCAGAGAAAAGCAATGAGTATACATTGGGGAATACCTATGGAATTTTATCTGGTATTGCACCAAAAAATCCGTCACTAGCGTCGGAGGTTCTTGAAACTTGCAGAGTTGCTGTACAGTCGGAGAAGAATGATTGGACAACCTTGAAAAGCGCCTATAGGATTTTATCAGAGATTGCGGGAACGGATATCTCCTTGGCGCCGGAAATTTTTGAGGCTTTTAGAGCTGCCGTACGGTCGGAGAAGAATGGTTGGGCAAGTTTGAAAGAAGCCTATGGAGTTTTATTTTTTATTGCACAGGCAAATGCCCCATTAACACCGGAAGTTCTTGATATTTATAAAACAGCTCTGCAGTCAGATCAGAATGATTCCGATTCTCTGAAGCTTGCCTATAACGCTTTATCCACGATTGTACAGACAGACGCTTCGTTAGCACCGGAGATTTTGGATGTTTTCAGAATCGGTTTGCAATCGGAGAAAAATAATGAGGAAAGTCTGGAAGAAGCCTATGGCGTTTTATCTTCTATTGCAAAATCAGACGCGTCGTTGGCGCCGAAGGTTGCGCAAGCCCTTTTGCAAAGAGGAAGAGCCGGCTCCTCAGAGGACGCCTTTCAGCTTCTTTCCCATTGTTTAAAACACTGCCTCCGGGAAGATATCGGCTCTGTGACAGAAGAGCAAAAACAGATTGTTCAGGCAGCGTGGAATATGCGTTTTTCTACAGAGCAGGAACGCCGTTTTGCTTTTGACCATATGGAAATTGAGCGCATCGCGGCAACAAGTTTTTCGGCTCAGCAGCGCTGTATGAATGTTTTGGTCGGCTGTCTGGGGCAGGAAAAAAATCTGCCGCCGGAAGCGACCGCCGGTTATCGGAAGGATAGCGATAATGAGCTTTATAAAGAAAATGCCGATTGGCTGATTCCGGCCAGTTTTAAGGCCGCAGAGCTTTTTGGCTGTTATTTTCCGGCTTATCTGAAAAAAACGCAGGGTTTCTTCTCAGCTCACGATGCGGTTTACTGGCTGCCGCAGGGAATGTCTAAGGCCAAGAATGAAAGCTTTGCTCGTTTTCTGCAAAATAATGTGGTTTATGCCGATATTGACGGCAACAAAAAAGCCCGGCCGCTGTCGGAGCTGAATATGATTGCCAAAAGCTGGAAAGCGTTGGATCCTGAACTGGAAAAAGCTAAATACAAAGACATTCTGGCTTTTTGTCAGAGCCAAAAATACGCTGATCAGGAAATTGCAAAATTTGCGGTTGAAGCGGCACGCTGGGGCGTTCAGGAGGGGGATTACAAAAACTGCGAGAAAATTTATCAGGCCGGGCTGAAAGTTCCCGAACCGTTTGACAGCAGCAAAGAATTTAAATTCGGCAAAT
>CALXTG010000035.1 GCA_944391355.1 uncultured Alphaproteobacteria bacterium | reverse complement strand
CTTTCCACTTTTCTTCAAATTCAACAGTTTTAAAACCCAACCCTGTCCAACCTTTATCTAAACATTCTCTAATTTCTTCCAGACACTCTTCCGTTCTGAAAGTAGGAACAAATAAAGGTATATTCTTTTCCGACATTATGAATCTCCCGACTAAAAAATACGAACGTTTAAATTATACATACATTATCGTCCAAAAAAGTCAATCGATAAAATAAAAATTGTAAACAACTCAAAAATTGAAACCAAACAGCGAAGTTCCTTCTCATTCTAAATTAAGAACAATGCTTAATTTAAACGTTCGTATTTTTTAGTCTAAAAAGGGTGGATATGTTAAATATTGTTATTCCCATGGCCGGAAGGGGCAGCCGCTTTGCCGAAGCCGGATATAAAGATCCCAAACCTTTAATTCCCGTACACGGAAAGCCGATGATTCAGGTGGTGGTTGAGAATCTGACGCCCAGAATCGACCATCGTTTTATTTTCATCTGTCAAAACCGGCATATTAAAGATTACAACCTGTTTCCAAAGCTGAAGTCTTACGCAAAAAATGTTGAGATTATCGGGATTGACGGCATTACCGAAGGTCAGGTCTGTACGGTTCTGAAAGCCAAAGAGCTGATTAATAATGACGAGCCGCTGATGACCGCTAATTCTGACCAATACATTGATTTTGACATTAACGATTATCTTGAGGACATGGAAAAACGCCAACTCGACGGGCTGATTATGACGATGAAAGCCGATGATCCGAAATGGTCTTATGCCAAAACCGACACACAGGGGATGGTAACGGAAACTGCCGAGAAAAAAGTGATTTCCGAAGACGCGACGGTCGGGATTTTTAATTTCCGCCGCGGCCGGGATTTGGTGCGGGCCGCCGAAGCCATGATTAAAGACAATATCCGCGTCAACGGCGAGTTTTATACCTGCCCCTGTTATAATTATCTGCTGAAAGAAGGTCAGAGAATCGGCATTTACGGAATCGGCAGGGAATATGACGGCATGTACGGCCTCGGAATTCCTAAAGACTTGGATTTCTTTCTGCAGCACCCGGTATCGGCAAAGGTTAAGTAAATGCAGATAATTTCACACCGGGGCTTATGTTCACAGGCCGAAGAAAAAAATCAGCGAATCGCTTTTGAGAGGTCTTTTGCCGCCGGGCTCGGAACCGAAACCGACCTGCGCGACCTTAAAGGAGAAATCGTTATTTCTCACGATATGCCCCGCGGCAGCGAAATGACTTTTAAGGAACTGCTGGAACTGATGGACGGACGGAATCTGCCGCTGGCGCTCAATATTAAAGCGGACGGCCAGGCTGAGGAAATCAAACGTCTGCTGGTGCAATTCGGGCAGGATAATTACTTTACCTTTGACATGTCGGTTCCCGATATGGTGGTACAAATCAAAAGCGGATTAAAAGTTTTTACCGGTCTCAGCGATATTCTGCCCTGCCCGGTTCTTTACGAATCGGCAGCCGGTATCTGGCTCGACAGTTTTAACGGCGACTGGTTTGACGAAGAAAAACTGGCGGCGCTGCTGAAAGACGGCAAAACCGTCTGCGTGGTTTCATCCGACCTGCACCGTCGCGCTACCGACCGGCAATGGGCGCTTCTCAAAAATTTTACAGACAAGGCGAATCTGATGCTTTGCACCGATAAGGCATTGGCGGCAAGGCAATATTTCGGGATATAAATCATGACGATAAAAGCGATTATTTTTGATATGGACGGCGTATTAATCGAAGCCAAAGACTGGCATTACGAAGCCTTAAACCAGGCTTTGGAATTGTTCGGCTACAAGATTTCGCGCTATGACCATCTGGTAACCTTTGACGGCCTGCCGACCAAAAAGAAACTGGAAATGCTGTCGATGGAGCGCGGCCTGCCGAAAGGACTGCACAAGTTTATCAATCACATGAAACAGATTTACACGATGGAACACGTTTATATGAAATGCAAGCCGCTGTTTTGTCATCAATACGCTTTGTCACGTCTGAAATCCGAAGGCTATAAACTGGCGCTCGGTTCCAATTCAGTACGGATTACCATTGATATGATGCTGGGGAAAGCCGACCTGATGAAATATATGGATTTCACGCTGTCGAATCAGGACGTTACAAAATCCAAGCCCGACCCGGAAATTTATAATACCGCTATCGCCCGTTTTAATCTGAAACCGGAAGAATGCCTGATTGTCGAAGATAATCCCAACGGCGTTAAGGCGGCGCTGGCCAGCGGGGCGCATTTGCTGAAAGTGGAAACGGTTTATGATGTTAATTATCAGAATATCCGGCGGCGGATTGACGAGATAGAGCAAACTTCGCGGGAGGCTGCCTAATGAATATTGTTATTTTAATGGCCGGCGCCGGCAAAGATTTTGAAGAACAGGGACATTCCTACCCGAAATATCTTTTGGAAATTCAGAACAAACCGATTATCCAGCGGGTAGTCGAATCGTTAAAGAACCTCGGGAGTAATGTCATCTGCATTATCCGTAAAGAAGACCAGGAGCGTTTTTTTCTCGGCGATATGATGAAAATCCTTTGCCCGGAAGTCAAAGTCATTACGGTTGAAAATCTGACCAAAGGGGCGGTCTGCACGGCATTGTTCGCGATTGAAGACATTAATAATGACGAAGAATTGCTGGTTTTAAACGGCGACCAGCTGATAAAAGCCAATTTGTTTACGGCTATTGCCGATTTCAGGAACAGAAAACTTGACGGCGGAATCGTCACGT
>CALXTG010000034.1 GCA_944391355.1 uncultured Alphaproteobacteria bacterium | reverse complement strand
CAAAGTTTACAGCGTAACCTTCAAGCCAAAAGTGATTACAAAACAGGCGCAGAAAGTTCAAACTCCTATAAGCAACGCTGCGGAAAGATAAAGGAAAGGCTCCCGTTTGGGAGCCTTTTTTCAGATTGCCTGTTTGACGGCTTCTATGGCCTCAGCGATGTTTTCGCCGTTAGGGCCGCCGGCCTGAGCCATGTCGGGACGGCCGCCGCCGCCTTGGCCGCCGACAGCCTGAGAAGCAAGCTTAACCAGGTCTACCGCCGAATATTTATCGGTCAGATCTTTGGTTACCCCAACCACAATCGAGGCTTTTTCGTCTTTATTGGTTGCCAAAACGACAATACCGGATTTGAGATATTTGTTAATCTCGTCAATAAAGGCTTTGAGCTCTTTGGGATGAACATTGGGAACCGCGCGTCCGACAAATTTGACACCGTTGACAAGTTCATATTTATCCTGATTGTCCGCGGTTTTGGCATTGGCAAAGTTTTTCTTAAGTTCAAAAATATCGGCTTCAAGCTTTTTCTTTTCTTCAATCAGTTGTTTAACCCGTTTTTCGATGTCATTGAAATTGGATTTCAAAAGATTGGCAACCCGGTGCAGTTTATCTTCAATATCCTGAACAAATTTTTCGGCCTGTTTGCCGGTAACGCATTCAATACGGCGGATACCTGCCGCAACCGAAGATTCCGAAACAATGTTGAAGTAGCCGATATCGCCGGTGGAGTTGGCGTGGGTTCCGCCGCAGAGTTCGCGGGAGAAAACTTCGCCGTCTTTCTCCATTGATACCATGCGGACTTCTTCGCCGTATTTTTCGCCGAATAAGGCCATGGCTCCCTGTTTAATTGCTTCGTCAGGCGTCATCAGGGTTGTGCAAACTTTGTAATTTTTGCGAATGGCTTCGTTGACGATATCTTCGGCGCGCTGCAGTTCTTCGGCGGTAATCTGTTTGGGATGCGAAATGTCAAACCGCATATGGTCGGCACAGACCAAAGAGCCTTTTTGCGTGACGTGGTCGCCGAGAATCTCCCGGAGAGCTTTATGAACCAGGTGGGTTACCGAATGGTTGGCGCGGATGGCATTGCGGTAAGCATTGTCGACCTCAAAAGAGGCGCAATCGCCGACCTGAACCGACCCTTCAATCATTTTGCAGCAATGGACAAACAGGCCGTCAAGCTTGCGTTTGGTATCAGTGACTTCAATTTTGAAGTTCTTGCCGATAATCTGGCCGATATCGCCGACTTGTCCGCCGCATTCGCCGTAGAAAGGGGTTTGGTTGGCGAGCAGATAAAATTCGCCGCCGCTGACGCTGTTAACCGCCTGATTATTTTGAATCAAAGCTGTAATTTGGGCGTCGGCTCTGGTTGTCGTATAGCCTAAAAATTCGGTTGAGCCGAGTTTATCCTGCATTTCAAACCAGATTTTTTCGGTTCCGGCGTCGCCGCTGCCGGCCCAGTTTTTGCGGGCTTCGGCTTTTTGTTTTTCCATTGCGGCATTAAAGCCTTCGGTATCGACGGCAATGTTTTTCAGTTTCAGGGCGTCCTGAGTTAAATCGAGCGGAAAACCATAGGTATCATAAAGCCGGAAAGCCGTATCGCCGCTCAGCGTGTCGCCGGCCTTGAGAGAAGCGGTTTCTTCATCCAGCAGGTGCAGGCCTTTTTCCAAAGTTTTGATAAAGCGGCTTTCTTCGAGCTTCAGGGTTTCGGTGATCAGAGCTTCGGCACGGTATAGTTCCGGATAGGCTTCGCCCATTTCTTTTTGCAGGGCAGGGAGCAGACGGTACATAATCGGATCGCGGACACCGAGCAGATGAGCGTGACGCATGGCGCGGCGCATAATGCGGCGCAGGACATAGCCGCGGCCCTCGTTGGAAGGCAGCACGCCGTCGGCAATCAGAAAACTCATTGCGCGCAGGTGGTCAACAATGACATTATGCGAGGATTTAAGCGGACCGTTATAATCGGTGCCGGTAATTTTAGTCAAAGCGCCAATTAAATTCTGAAAAATATCAATATCAAAGTTTGAATGTACGCCCTGCAGAATTGCCGATATTCTTTCCAGCCCCATACCGGTGTCGATTGACGGATGTTTCAGGGAGATACGGGTGCCGTCGGGCAGGTCTTCATACTGGTCAAAAACCAGATTCCAAATTTCGATCCAGCGGTCACCGTCTTCTTCCGACGTTCCGGGCAGGCCGCCCCAGACTTCCGGGCCGTGATCATAAAAAATTTCCGAGCAGGGACCGCAGGGGCCGGTATCGCCCATCTGCCAGAAGTTATCTTTGGTGGCGATGCGGATAATACGGTCATCGGGCAGGCCGGAAACTTTTTTCCAGATATTCCAGGCTTCGTCGTCGGTGTGGTAAACGGTAACGGCCAGACGGTCTTTGGGCATGTCAAAGTCTTTGGTCAGCAGCTCCCAGGCAAATTTAATCGCGTCGTCTTTAAAATAGTCGCCGAAGGAAAAATTGCCGAGCATTTCAAAAAACGTATGGTGGCGGACGTCATAACCGACACTGTCCAGGTCATTGTGTTTGCCGCCGGCGCGAACGGATTTTTGGGAAGTTGCGGCTCGCTTGTAAGAGGCGGTTTCGTTACCGGTGAAAATATTTTTGAACTGAACCATGCCCGAGTTGGTAAACATCAGGGTCGGGTCGTTGTCGGGGACGAGAGAACTGGACGGAATGATTTTGTGTCCGTTCTTTTCAAAGAAGTTTAAATAGGTACTTCTGATTTCTTTTAATGTGACAGTCATTTTACTTCCCAAAAAATGAATAGGTTTAAATATTAACCTGTTATTTTTAATGCAAAGTTTTGCGGCTGTCCAGCATAATTTATCAGCTTGCGGTCATTCCGTTGACGATTATGAAACCGGCGTTTAAAAAAGCGGCAAAGCACAGCCAGATAAAATAGGGGTAGAGAATGTAACCGGCCGGCGTGCTGATTTCCTGAAAAATACGGATCATCTGCCAGACTATAATATTCAGGATTATCAGCACGATAAGCGCTAATCCGGTGTATCCGAGGTAGAAAAACAAAAAGCACCAGACGATTTGCAGCAGCAGCTGGCTGATAAAAAGCTGTGAAGTTTCAGCCCTGAAATCTGCAGGAATTTTATTAAGTACCAGGTAGAAAGATATAATCAGGGTCAGATAAAGCAGCCCCCAGACAATCGGAAAAACCGAATCGGGTGGCGTAAGAATCGGTTTTGCGGCAAGCCGGTACCAGCTGTCGATGCCGACTTGAGTAAAGAAACCGGCGGCATAGGCCGTTAAACCGACCAAAATAAAAGAAAACAGCAGGTTTTTGAGTTTTGACATTAATTTTGTTCTCCAAAATGTTGATTTTAAATATATAAGCCCATGTGCCGCTCTTTCAATCCGTTAACCGATTATAAATGAAATTCCGTTATTGTTTTCGTCAAGGAGAAAACATGGAATTCGGGACTAAGCTGCAACGCGGCAGAATTGTTGATTTTTATAAGCGGCTGATTTTAGACGTCGAGTTGGATGACGGCAGCGTCGTGCCGGTATTTTGTCCGGAAGGCGACGGCGGAAAAAGCCTTTATGCCGAAGGCGCCGAAGTCTTTGTGGCCCGCAACCGGGATGTCAGAAGGAAGCTGCGTTATGAGTGTCAGCTGCTGAATCGCGGAGAGGGGCTGATTATGGTGAATCCGCATTATAATACGGATCTGTTCCTTGAGGCTTACGATGCGGAAATTTTGCAGGATTTCAAAGATTATACCGTAATTCGCAAACTCAGTGAAGAGGACGGTTTGCGGCATATTCATTTTGAGCTCGGCGATAATGACGGTCATAAACTGTACCTTACGCTGAGCAGCATTTACAATAAACAGGGACCATATGTGGTTTTTCCTACTTTTCTTAATTTTTTTGATATTGAAACCATGGAAGAAATGCGCAGGCTTCGCGCCCGGGGGCATCGGACGGCTTTTGTTTTGATTGCGCCGCGCATGGACTGTACGGAAGCAAAATTTGTATGGAATATTAATCCGATGGCCGCGGCTAAAGTTTTTGAGGAAGCAAAAAGCGGTTTAGAGTTTTTTTGTTATGGTTGCAAAATTGATAAAAAAAGTGTAACTATAGCCAATAAAATGAAAATTAATTATCAATCGTAGAGGAAATTAAATTGTCTGTAAAAAGAAAAGACGGTATTACGCTGCACGATGCTTCGGAATTTGAAGGAATGCGCAAGGCCGGAAAACTGGCGGCCGAATGTTTGGATTATATTACGCCTTATGTTCAGGTCGGCGTGTCTACCGGAGAACTTGATGATCTGATGCGCGAGTTTATGACTTCGCGGGGGGCTGTGCCCGCTACTTTGGGGTATCGAGGTTATCCGAAGTCCAGCTGTATTTCGATTAACCACGTTATCTGTCACGGGATTCCCGATTATGAGCGCAAGCTGGCAGACGGCGATATTTTGAATATTGATGTTACCGCCATTCTGGACGGCTGGTACGGCGATACCAGTCGTATGTATTATGCCGGAAAACCGAAGCTCAAGGCCAAGCGTCTGTGCGATGTGACTTATGAATGCATGATGCGCGGGATTGATGTGGTTAAGCCGGGCGCCAGGCTGGGAGATATCGGTGCCGTTATTCAGGAATATGCCGAGAAATACGGTTATTCGGTGGTCGATATGTTCTGCGGCCACGGTTTGGGGCGGGTGTTCCATGATGCCCCCAATGTTATGCATTGCGGTCGGAAAGGAACCGGCGCCGTTTTGGAAGAAGGAATGTTTTTTACGATTGAACCGATGATTAATATCGGGCGGCCGGACGGGATTATTTTGAAAGACGGCTGGACGTCGGTAACGCGCGATAAGTCATTATCGGCTCAGTTTGAGCATTCTCTGGCGGTAACCAAAGACGGTTATGAGGTTTTCACTTACTCGCCGAAGGGACTGGATAAACCGCCGTATAATGTGAAATAGGACGATGACTGAACTTGACGACAAAACTTATCTCGGCCATCGGCAGAGATTGAAAGCACGCTTCTTGAGCGACGGCGGCAAAGCCATGCCGGATTATGAATTATTGGAACTGCTGCTGACTTTTGCCATTCCGCGCCGGGATGTTAAACCTTTGGCAAAGACGCTGATTGCCCGGTTTAATAATTTTGCCGGAGTGATTAATGCCGATCTGCAGGAGCTGATGGCGGTCAGCGGCGTGAAAGAAAATACCGCGATTATGCTGAAGATGATTGCTCAAGGCGCAAAACGCATGGCCTGGCAGCAGCTTAAGGCGGCCGATGAGGCGGTAATTGCCGATTATGACGCAATGATTGATTATTGCCGGACGGCGATGGCATATAATGAGGTTGAGGAGTTCCGCGTTATCTTTCTTAACAGCAAGTTTCGGGTGATTGCCGAAGAAACGCAGCAGCGCGGGACGATTAACACCGTGGCCATCCATCCGCGTGAAGTTATAAAGTCGGCGCTGGATAACGGAGCGGCGGCGATGATTATGGTGCATAATCATCCGACCGGTATCGTAACCCCGTCACAGGCCGATATTTCGGTAACCAAAACTATTCGTGATGCGGCAAAGAACTGCGGGATTGAACTGTTTGATCATATTATCATCAGCAAGAATGATTATTTCAGTTTTCGCGATCGGGGCGTTTTGTAAGCGGCTCTAAAAAATACTTGCAAAATAAAAATTATTATGTAATTTAGAGAACGAAATCAGAATCGGGACATAGCTCAGCCTGGTAGAGCGCTTGCTTTGGGAGCAAGATGTCACTGGTTCGAATCCAGCTGTCCCGACCAGCTGCCCTTGTTCTGATTATGTCCTGCGCTCCTAGCTCAGCTGGATAGAGCAACAGCCTTCTAAGCTGTGGGTCGGGCGTTCGAATCGCCCGGAGCGCGCCATTTAATAAAAACCGCAGCAATGAACTGTCTAATTTTCGGAGGGCAGTTCATTGTGCGGTTTTTTTTTGTCGGTATTTGTAAGATATTTACTTCTTTA
>CALXTG010000033.1 GCA_944391355.1 uncultured Alphaproteobacteria bacterium | reverse complement strand
CAGGCTGTTACGGGAAATTGCTTTCGGCGACAAAAACCCGAATGTCGTATATTTGGCGCGTCCCTGCCAATATGTCAGAAGCCCGGTCTGCACGCAGCGACACTGGACGACAGCCCGGTTTGCTCCGGAAATCATCAATGCCGAATACGAGGCGGTGAAACAAATTGCCGGAGATCAAGAGGTTATCCTAATCGGCTTTTCGGGAGGCGCGCAGGTTGCCGGTCTGATTGCTGCGGCCAAACCGGGGCTGAAAGTCAAGAAAATTATCACCATTGCCGGAAACCTCGACCATCTGGCCTGGACACAGCATCATCGGCTGCCGCCGCTGAACGAATCGATGAATCTGGAAAGTTATCGGAAGCAATTTGCACAAATTCCGCAGCTTCATTATGCCGGCAACGCCGATAAGGTGATGCCGCCGCGGTTGATTGAGGATTTTGCCGGACAGCAAAAGGTTATTGTCGTTCCCGGCGCTTCTCATAACCGGGGCTGGGAAAAAATCTACGAATCGATAAGGAACGAAAAATAAAAAAAGTCCTCCCGGAATTACAGCCGGGAGGGCTTTATGTTTTTTCTTTTATTTTTTTATGCACATAATCGTATAATTCTGCTCATTGTCGACTTCGACACCGTGGGTATCATGGGTGAAACCGGGAAATTTCCTGTCAAAAGCTTCCAGAGCCTTCAGATATCCGAGCAGCGGGCCGTCGGCCGGACCGGCATTTTCACCGGGCATCAGCAGCGGAATTCCCGGCGGATAAGGCACAACGCCGGTCGCCACGGTTCGGCCTGGCATTTCATCAAGCTTCAGAGATTCTATATTATTCTTAACCAGCTGTTCATAAGCTTCGACCGGAGTTAAATCGGGCTGCGGCAAAACTGAGAAGCCGGCGGACAGAGCTTTGGTGGTTCCTAGCTCTTTCATTGTCTTATACATTTCGTCGGACAAATCTTTCAAGCCCATCTTCCGGTAACGGTCTTCGTGTTCTTTTACCAAAGCAGGCATGATTCTGCTCAGCGGCGTATTGTTGTCATAGTCGTTTTTAAATTCAAACAGCGCATTGAGCAAAGTTCCCCATTTTCCTTTGGTGACCCCGATCGAGAACAGGAACAGAATCGTAAAATCGGTGGTTTTTTCAACGACAATTCCCTTACCGTCAAGATATGAAGTCAAAACGGCGGCGGGAATTCCCCATTCCTCCAGATCGCCGTTATCGGCAACGCCGGGCGTGGTTACCGAAACCTTAATCGGGTCAAGCATACAATAGCCGTCTTCAATATCGCCGAAACCATGCCATTTGTCACCGGGGCGCAACAGCCAACAGCCGGGATCCGTCGTCAGCTGCTGTTCGGAAGCATCGGCAAACGGAATCTTTTTACCGCTTTCATCATCATAAATATAATCCGGCTGCCAAACATTGAAGAACCAATCGCCCTTACTGCGGTATTCGGCATTAATACGGGCGACGGTTTTGCGGAAAGATACCGCTTCGTCAATCGCATCATCGGTCAGAGCCTTGCCGCCCTCGCCTTCCATCATCGCGGCGCTGATATCGTTGGAAGCAATAATCGGATAGAAAGGCGAAGTCGACGCATGCATCATGAAAGCTTCGTTAAAGCGTTTGTGGTCTATCGGATTGCGGCCTTCGCGGATATGAATCATCGAAGCCTGCGAAAAAGCGGCCAGCAGTTTATGCGTTGACTGGGTGGCAAAGATTGTCGGGTCATTGCGGTCATAGTCGGCCGGATTGCCGCTCATCGCATAACGATCGCGATATAACGGGTTAAAGCGGGCATAACCGTACCAGGCTTCGTCAAAATGCAGACGGTCAACGCTCTGCCCGAGCAGCTCCTTTACTCTTTTAACATTATAGCACAAACCGTCATAGGTAGAGTTAGTGATAATGGCATGAACCGGTTTTCCGTCAGAGTGATCGGCTGCCAAACGATTGTCGGCAACAGACTTTTTAACGGCTTCCGCGGTCAGTTTGTCGGGCAGAATCGGCCCGATAATGCCATATTGGTTACGAGAAGGAACCAGATAGACCGGAACCGCCCCCGACATGGTGATGGCATGCTCGACGGACTTATGGCAGTTGCGGTCGCACAGGGCTATCTGATTACGGGTGACGCTGGCCATTAAAATGACGCGGTTAGAAGTGGATGAACCGTTGGTTACGGTATAACTGCGATCGGCGCCGAAAACACCGGCAATATATTTTTCGCTTTCGCCAATCGGGCCGGAATGATCCAGCAATGACCCGAGCTCGCCGACCGAAATTGACAAGTCGGAACGGAAAACTTCTTCGTTAAAGAAATTGAAAAAAGCCCGTCCGGCCGTCGATTTTAAAAATGCCGTCCCGCCGGTATGTCCGGGGGTATGCCAGGAATATTCGTGGACTTTGGCAAAAGCGGCCAGAGCCTTGAACATCGGCGGCAGAACAAATTCGCGGTAATGTTCAACCGCGGCCATAATCCGGCCGCTGATAAAATCGGTGGTGTCTTCCAGAATCCAGATAAAATCATTGACTTTGTCAAGAATATCAACCGGAACTTCGGAAGCATCGCGGCGGCCGGCCATCAAGAAGACCGGCAGATTGTGATTGCGGCTGCGGATAACGTCAAGCACCTTCAAAGCCTTGTTGCAGCATTGGTTGTCTTTTTCTTCAACCTTCAGCAAAACGCATTGGATTGCCGGGTCGGATTTGATTACCGCTTCTCCGTCGGCAAAGCTTTCGGATACAATAACCTTGACATCGTCAGCTTCCAGATCGCTGCGCAGCGCCTTAATCGCCCGGGCGACCGCAGTGTTTCCGGGTACTTCCTCGTAAATCATCAGAATTTTAACGCGGAAGGGATCGGTATTATTGTTAAACATTGATATTCCCCCTTTTTAATTTTGTTGAACAGTGACAGCAGCTTCTTCAACCGCCGGTGTAAAGAGCGGATGCTGACGGCTGACCGAAGCCCAGAACATGGCAATCAGCGCAATAATCGTAATCATTAAGGTCAGATAACGAATTCCGCGGGCTGCCCGGCCGCCGGGTTTGATATGATTCTCTTTAATCTCCAGCTTGCGGTTGACCGAAAGTTCATAGAAAATAATGGTTGAAATGACGAAAATCAGAGCCCAGCGCGTTTGTTCGCTGTCCGAGCCGATCATGGCCGCCATGCTGTAAAATGCGCCGATTAAACCGACAATCGTATAGAAAATTTCCTGATTTTTTTCCATTTTATCCCGGCCGAGAATTTTAATGGCAACCGAAGAATAGATGTAAGGCAGCAAAGTCATGATAACCGCAATCGAGGCAATTTTGCCAAACTGCTGCGATGCGGTCGGCGACATCGTGGCGATAACCTGCAGGGTCATCAGCGCCGCAACCAGAGCCAGCCCTGCGGAAGGGACGCCTTTGCGGTTGACTTTGGCAAAGATATTGCCGAACAGCCCGTCATCGGCCGCCGCTTTGGCGGTTTGTCCGACCAGAAGCGTCCAGCCGGCCAGCGAGCCCAGACAGCCGACGGCGGCACATAAGGCCACAACTTTACCGGCCGTGCTTCCCAAAGCAACGCTGACAGCCTGAGAGAAAGGTGCGGACGAAACCACCAGTTCTTTATTGGGGATAATTCCCATAATTGCCGAAGAACTCAGAACATAACAAATTGCGGCCAGCAAAACCCCGACAACCGTCGCTATCGGGACATTACGCGCCGGATTTTTAACAACTGCGGTTGAAACCGAAGCGCTTTCAACTCCGATAAAAGCCCAGAGCGTAAAATTCAGGGTCATTCCCAAGGCGCTGATGTTGCTGCCGCCGGTAACGTTCCAGCCTTCCATATAAGTCGAAGGGCTGAACCAGAACCAGCCGAACAGGGCAACGCCGATAATCGGAAACAAGGCAATGATTGTCGTAAAACTCTGAACCCGCCCGACGACTTTCGGCCCCAGGATATTGGCATAAGTGAAAAACCAGATAACGGCAATCTGCGCCAGCGCCATAACCAGCGGATCGTTCAAGGCCGGAAAGAAAGGCGTCAGATAGCCGAGGCCGGCAACCGCCAAACCGACGTTGCCGATAACATTTGCCAGCCAATAGACCAGATTGGTCTGATAACCCATATAATCGCCGAATGCCTTATGCGCATAGGCATAAGGGCCTCCGGCGGCGGTATCTATCTGGGTTAATTTGGAAAAAGTCAGCCCCAGGGCTATGGCGCCGACAATGGTTATCAGCCAGCCGAAAATAGCAATGCTGCCAATTCCGGCCAGATTGGCCGGCAGCATAAATACGCCCGATCCCATCATATTTCCGGCAACCATTAAAGTGGCCGGAACCAAACCGATTTTATTATTCTCACTTACCATCCGTTATCTCCGCGGCTTATTTTTTCAGATATCCTTACAGGTAAACTGCAAAAAGCGTTTTTCAACCTGACAAACGGAGAAATTTTTACTGACAGCGGCATTGACATTGCCGGGATTAGCCATTAATATTCACCAGTTCCCGCAATTGAATTTGAGGTAGTAAATTTAAATTTATGAGTCCCGCATACATATATTTATTAAATCTGTTTCTGGTTTTCTTTTTGGTTTTTGCCAACGCTTTCTTTGTTGTTTCCGAGTTTTCGATTGTCAAAATCCGCCGCACCAAGCTGGAAGAGCTGGCGCACGGCGGCGATAAACGCGCCGTTACGGCTCTGAAAATTACCGAACATCTCAATACTTATCTGAGCGCCATTCAGCTGGGAATCACCCTGGCCTCTCTGGGACTGGGCTGGATCGGCGAGCCGGCGGTATCGCGCCTGATTGAGGATATGATCGGCGGCGTCTTTGCCGAAAACCGCATTTTGCTGCATTCGGTCAGCTTCGGCGTCGCTTTTGCATTTATTACGCTGCTGCACGTGGTTTTGGGCGAACTGGTGCCTAAATCCCTGGCCATTATCCATACCGAGAGCTATGTGCTGAAGATTGCTCCGCTGCTGTATTGGTTTAATAAGCTTTTTGCTCCGTTTATCTGGGTGTTTGACCATGTATCAATCGGCATTCTCAAACTGGCCGGCGTTAATACTTCGGGCGAAGGAGAAGAAGTCCATTCCGAAGAAGAAATCAAACTGATTATCGATGCCTCGCAGAAAGACGGGATTATTGACGATACCGAAGGCGAAATTATTCAAAACGCCATTTCTTTTTCGGAAATTGACGCCCATGAGATTATGATTCCGCGGCAGGATATCAAATGTATTTATAAGAACATGAGCTTTAACGAAGTTCTCGATTTTGTCAAAAAGACCAGCCATACGCGTTATCCGCTCTGCGACAAAGATAAAGACACCATCGTCGGCATGATTCATATCCGCGATATTATCGAACATAATGACGAGCGGGACAATAAAGATTTTCTCAGCAAAATTACCCGCAAAATTTTGTTTGTTCCCGAATATAAATCCATTTCCGAAGTGCTGCATCTGATGATGGCCAAACATATTCATGTGGCGATTGTCGTTGACGAATACGGCGGAACGGCCGGAATGCTGTCGATGGAAGATATCCTGGAAGAGCTGGTCGGCGAAATTATGGACGAGCATGACTCGGTTCAGAAAGAGCCGGTAAAAAAACTCGATGAAAGAACCTGCGAGTTTGACGGTTTATATCTGCTTGAAGATACGCTTGACTGTCTGGGGCTTCCGGAAGGCGAGCATGAAGAAAGCACCATCGGCGGATATGTTTTCGGGCTGCTGGGACGCGAACCGAAAGTCGGAGACAAAGTTGAAGACGGCAATTGCCTTTATGAGGTTATGGGCGTCGACAATATGCGTATCACCAGAGTTAAAGCCCGCTGCAAATAAATATATCCGGATTGGCGAATCAAAAAAAGCCGCGGCACCCGCGGCTTTTTTCAAAGGTATTTCCCGAACTCAGGCTGCCGGACGGGTCATGCCGTATTCGGCAATTTCCACAACGCCGTAGAGCAAAATATACGCTCCCATCAAAGCCGTCAGGGTAATGGTTCCCAAAGCCGGATAAGCCAGAATCAGGAAAGCGAAGACGATTCCCAAAATTCCGGCCGTCATCGTCCAGCCCCAGGCAAAGCCCGCGCTTTTAAAACGAAAAGCCGTTACAACCTGAATCACACCGACCGCCAGACACCACAGGGCGAAGATTACCGGCATGGAAGCCGCGGTAACGCCGAGGTTGGTCAAAAAGATGACGCCGACAAAAATATCAAGCAGACCGACCAGCATATACCAGCCCGAATCGCCGGAAAAAGAAAAAGCAAAATAACCGGCGCCGACGACAATAAACAAAACACCGAGATACATTGCCAAAGCAACCATTGTCACCGCCGGATTAAACCAGACATAAACGCCCATTACCGCCATGATAATTCCGGCAACCAGATGCCAGACGCTGTTGCGGCGCGTTGTCATTATTTGAGTTTCAACCATAATTTTTCTCCTCTGAAAATGAGACATACTCAGGCTGTATGTAATCTGTTTCTCCCGGTTTCCAAGGCAGAAGAAAAAAATTTTTCAGCCTTAAGCATTCCTTAAGTTCATTATGGCGAAATGACTGATGTAAGATAGTTCAGCAATATCTTAGGTTTAACTTTTAGAGAGGATATCAACATGAAAAATATGCTTACTGTTGCGGCCATGGCCGTTGTTATCGGATTAAGCGGACAGGCTCAGGCTCAGTTTCAGGGGCCGACCATTGCTCCGGTTTCGGTTGCCGATGCCAAAAAACTCAGCGATGACACTGCGGTAATTTTGGTCGGAAACATTGAGAAAGACCTCGGCGGAGAAAAATATCTGTTCCGCGACAAAACCGACAGCGTTACATTAGATATTGACAACGACAAATGGAATGGTGTTACAATTACGCCGAGCGACACGGTTGAAATCCGCGGCGAAGTCGATAAAGAATTTATGAATGTCGAAATCGACGTCGACCAGATTATCAAAAAATAAGCATAAAGGAAGCACCAAACCCTATGCGCATTCTGTTGATTGAAGATGACCGCCTGATCGGCGACGGCCTGAATGCCGGCCTCAACAAACTCGGTTTTACCGTCGACTGGTTCAAAGACGGCCTGACCGGGAAAGAGGCTCTGTTGCAGGCTCCCTATGAAGCGGTCATCCTCGATCTCGGACTGCCGGGTCAGAACGGCATGGAAATTTTGCGGGACTGGCGGCGGCAGGGACGTAAGGAACCGATACTGATTCTGACGGCAATGGGAGATTTGGAGCATAAGGTTCAGGGACTTGACAGCGGCGCCGATGACTATTTGGCCAAGCCTTTTGCCCTGGCGGAAGTTGCCGCGCGTCTTAAAGCGCTTATCCGCCGCGGCCATAATCATCCGGAACCGACCGTCCGGCACGGCGCAATCGAGTTTAATCCGCAAAGCCGGCAGGTTTTGTATAACGGCCGGGAAATCAGCCTGGCTCCCAAAGAACTGCTGCTTCTGGAATTGTTGCTGCTTAATCCCGGCAAAGTCTATTCCAAGGACTTAATTGCCGAAAAAATTTATTCCTGGGACGAAGAGGTTGTCAGCAATGCCGTTGAAGTTCACGTCCATCATCTGCGGCGCAAACTGGGAAAAAATATTATCAAAACCATTAACAAAGCCGGTTATATTTTAGGGGAAACATGAAAAACCTGAGTCTGCAAATCCGCCTGATTATATCTTTTTTCTTTGTCGCGTCGGCCGTCTGGCTGTCTGCGGCAATTTTGTCGTGGCAGGAAAGCAGAGAACAGCTTGACGAATTTTTTGACACATATCAGCTGCGGCTGGCCCGGCAGCTGGCGACCGCCCGCTGGGAAAATTTATCGCCGGCCTCGCAGCAGCGGATTAACCGCCTGATTGAAGACCTTGACGATGACGGCGAAGAAGATGACGAAGCCCTCGGATTTGCCGTTTTTGACAGCCGCGGCGAAATGATTTTTAACGACAACGAAAACGGCAATCTGTTTACGTTTAACCCGCAGGCTGACGGCTTTGTTACCGAATATCTGGGACATAAGCGCAAACCCTGGCGGGTTGTCTGGCTTAAGTCAGTTGACGGAAACTATACAATCGCCGTCGGACAGGAAGCGGAATATCGCGATGAAGCGGCTCTGGAAATGGTTGAAGATACCCTGATGCCCTGGCTGGCCGGCCTGCTGCTGTTGATGGCAGCGACCGTCGGAATGGTCAGCCGGGAATTCCGCCCGTTAAAAAAAATCACTTCCGAACTGGCCGAACGCAGCCCTGAAGATTTATCGCCGCTGGAAACGCCTAACCCGCCGCAGGAGATCCGGCCGCTGCTGGCGGCAATCAACCGCCTGTTCAAACAAATAGACGATACGATGCAGCGGGAAAGAAGCTTTATTTCCGACGCGGCGCACGAGCTGCGCACCCCGCTGACGGCTTTGAAAGTTCAATCGGAAGTCGCCCAGCTGGCCGAAGACGATGCGGATACCCGGCACCATGCTTTGGAGAGACTGAATGTCGGCATTGAACGCTGCACACGCCTGGTTGAACAGCTGCTGGCCTTATCCCGCCTGGAATCCGCCGCCAAATTCAGCGAAGCGGAAGGCCCGCTAAACTGGGCGCAGCTGATCGGCGACGCGACGGCGGCACAACAGGAAGCCGCGCAAGATAAAGACATTGAAATAAACGCCATGCTCAGCGGCAGCGGCCCGGCGGAAACCGGGCGGCCGTTGCTGTGGTCTCTG
>CALXTG010000032.1 GCA_944391355.1 uncultured Alphaproteobacteria bacterium | reverse complement strand
GGTGATTACCTCTAATCCCGCTTTCTTTAAAGATTTTGCCGCTTTGGCCTTGTCCCGCGGTCATGAAATCCACATCCTGACCGGCGGTCCTTATGATAAGGTCAAAGCTCAGCTTGCCGAATGGCAGATTCCCTGGACGGAGCTTTATGCCATTTTGGATTATTATGAGAAAAAAGGCGAAGTAAAATTTTTTGCCAACGGAGAATTTAAGGTTGATGATGTTTTGTGGGATATTGCCAAAGCCAAATATTGCGTAGACCACCAGATAGATTTTCATATTGATGACAGCAAACAATATGCCAAATGGTTTGTGACGCCGTTTTGTTATTATAATAAAGAACGGCAGAATTGCACCACGGATCAGAAAATAGCCCTTGATTTCTCCCGCCCCGCGCCGGATGTCGTCAAGGCGATAGAAAATCTGACTTTATGCGAAAATTCAGAATCTTAAACCTTATATTAACTTTAACTTAAGAATTTTGGGCGTATTTTAAGCGCGTAAAAAAAGCCCGGGAAAGATTCTGATATGAGTAATACCATCAGCGAAGAAATTGTCCATGTTAACGGAACACCGCAAAAGCTGGTGATTTTCCTGCATGGCTATATAGACAGTGCCGATTATGTTGAAGGCAAAATTTCATATTTGCTCAATAATTTGCATAATACTGCCGTTCATTTGCCTCAGGCGCCGATTCCCTGCGAAGTTTATGAAGCCAAACGCCAGTGGTATTCGATGCACCGCTTTGATCCCGATGATACGAGAAAAACCGTGCCGACCATGGACGAATTTCGCGCCATCTATGAAAAGATGAAACCGGGCATTATTGAAGCGGCTGAATATGTAAACCGCTATATTGACGACTGCCTGGAACAATATGGTCTTGATAACGGTGACTTATATATCTGCGGTTTTTCTCAGGGGGCGACGCTGGCAATTTTTCTGAGCCTGATGCGTGACAGCCAGATCGGCGGTTGTGTGAGCTTTTCCGGGGTTATGGCGCCGCATTCTTACCTGGCGTCCCACTATCGTTCCGCGCCCGATTTCCTGCTCATTCACGGAACCAAAGATAATTTGCTGCGTTTTGAGGCCTTGGACTATACCAAAACCCGTCTGCGCGAAATGGGCTGCGCAGTCAGCGAATATGTAATTGATGAAGGAATGCACCGTATAACCGAAGACGGCGTTGCGCAGGCCTTGGCCTTTATTGAGGGGCGTTCTATAAAAAAGGTTGCGATCTGATTAAGCCGCCGTTTTTCAGCAGGTTGTTTTTATCGCGGGGCAGTTTGAGGGGAGAATTCTCGCCGAGATTCTTGTCAAAAATTTCACCGTAATTGCCCTGAGTGTTCAACACTTTTTTGACCCAGCCGGGTTTCAGGCCGAATTTATTCCACAAGGTTTCGTCAATCCCCAGCAGATTGCGGGTAGAGTTATCTTCAACCCCGATAAAAATATTAACGTTTTTGGAGGTGATATCTTCGTCTTCGGCCAGCGTCAGCGCGTTTATTATCCATTTGCCGCTGATTCGCAGCGTATTATTATCCCGGTGAACATAAGCGTAAATAGGCTTTATCCCGATAACCTCGGGCAAAATTTCGGCCTTGGCGTCTTTGGCATAATTATTTTGAATAATGCCTTTCAGATAAATTTCATTGCCCGGAAAAAGCTGGCAGCGGTCAAGCAGAAAAGCCTGTTTTGCCCGGTCATTGGTATTGAACATCAGATACTTGAAATTGAGCTTATAGCGGCGGCTGTAGTCGAGAATCCGCTGATAATCTTCAGAATCTTTGACGGCGCAGACCGTCAGTCCGGCATAGTCCTCCATTGAAGTCGCGCCTTGTTTGGCCTTGGCCAGCAGCATTAAACGGTCATAATATAAAACCTCAAACGGCGCCGCTTTGCCGGAAATCTCCATACCGGCGGTAAATTGGGTGTTGCCGAGCATAATGTCAATTTTATTGGTTGTCAGCGCTTTGGAAACATCTTTGTTTTCAACCTGAATCATTTCAAATAATTCGGGGTTCCCGAGAATTGCTTCCGCAAACACGCGGCACCAGGCAGCGTCAATGCCGCGCCAGATACCGTCCTCGTCTTTATAGGCATAAGTTTTTGAGCTTAAATCCGTACCGCAGCGGACTTTGCCGTGAGTCCTGATATAACGGAATCCGGCATCGGCGGCAGCCGCTTCTCCGGACATGAAGACAAATAAAAAAGCACAGATTAAGCATTTAAGTTTCATTTTATTAACCAATTGATGTTACCATAAATTATTATAACGAATTCAATATAAGGTATTTTTTTATGAAACGTAACCTTTTTTTGCAACTTATTATCTGCGCTGTGTTGCTTTGCGGCATTTCGCCGCTCTCGGCTGCGCAGGTTCCGCCGGCCGAAGCCAAAAATTGGGTCGAAACCAGAGGAAACGAGCTGCTGCAGGCTTTCGGCGAGCCTGATCTGGCCGTAAAATATCGGCGTTTGGACGAGTTGCTGCTTAAATATGTCGATTTGGATTATATTTCGCGTTTTGTAATCGGAAAACACTGGCGGCAGATGACCGCTGAACAAAAGGAACAATATCGTGCTTTGTTCCGCCGCTATGCGCTGGCCTTATACAAGGGCTTTCCGCTGAATTTCGGCGAACAGCTGAATTTTAAGGTCGGGCAGATTACGCCGGCGTCCGAGCACACCGTCGTGCAGATTCTGATAAATCTGCCCGGATCGTCGCCACAGCAGAGCGGAAGCGAAATAGCGGTAGAATTTTTAATCAGCCGCAATAAAGAGCAAACTCGGATAATCGATCTGAAACTGGGTGAAAGCAGTCTGATTTTGTCTTATCGCAGCCGGTTTTATGAAATGGTCGCCGAAGCCGACGACGACATCGGCTGGTTTCTGGAAGATTTGGAAACCGTGACCGTTTCAAGCGAGAAAAATAATCAGCTGAAGCTGAAATAAGGCCGCCCGGAGGTTATCGGTTTTCCCTGAAAAAGCCCTTGAAATAATTATCTTATCTCTGTATTATCCAAGCGAATTAAGATTTTAGAGGAATGTGACGAATGGCTGATGTTAAAGTCCGTTTTGCACCGTCGCCGACCGGCTTCATGCATATCGGCAATACCCGTACCGCATTGCTTAACTGGCTGTGGGCCAAAAAACTCGGCGGCCGCTTTATGCTGCGAATTGATGATACGGATTTACTCCGCTCCAAAACTGAATATGAAGACGCCATTCGGGAAGCTCTGGTCTGGCTGGGGTTAAATTGGGACGAAGAGGCGCGTCAGACGGCGCGGATTGACCGTCATAATCAGGTCAAGGAAGAGCTTTTGGCCGCAGGGCGCATTTATCCTTGCTATGAAACTCCCGAAGAACTGGAGTTTATGCGTAAACGGCTGATGGCCAAGGGGCTGCCGCCGATTTATGACCGCAGCGCCTTAAAACTGAGCGCGGAAGATATTGCCCGCTATCAGGCCGAAGGGCGCCGGCCGCATTATCGTTTTAAGCTGCTGCCCGGCGAAATCGTCTGGGAAGATATGGTGCGCGGGACCTGCCGCTATGAGGCCGAAAACCTCAGCGATCCGATTGTCATTCGCGAAGACGGAAGCTTTCTTTATCATCTGCCGTCGGTTATTGACGATGTTGATTTTGCAATTACCCATATTGTTCGCGGCGAAGACCATGTGACTAACACAGCCGCTCAGATTCAGATGTTTACCGCTTTGGGCGGAAAAGTTCCGGTCTTTGCGCATCTGCCGCTGTTGACCGGCCGGGAAGGGAAACTGTCCAAACGTCTCGGCAGTCTGGGCGTGCGTGAACTGCGTGCCGACGGAGTCGAGGCAATGGCAATCTGTGCGTATCTTGCCAAGCTCGGAACTTCGGAAGCAATCGAACCTTATTATAATCTGCAGGCTTTGGCCGATTCGCTTGATTTTGCCAAAATCGGCCGGGCACAGCCTAAGTTTTCCGAAGAAGAACTGTTGCACTTCAATACCCGTTATGTGCGTTCGCTGCCCTATGCGGCCGTTCGGGAACGGATTAATGTTGACGAATCTTTCTGGGAAGCGGTTAAAGGAAATCTGCATTCTGTCGATGATATTAAGATTTGGGAAACAATCTGCCGGCAGGAAATCGAGCCGCAGATTGAAGACGCGGTTTTGACCGATGCCGCCGCGGAACTTCTGCCGCCGGAGCCGTGGGATTTAACAACCTGGAACAACTGGATAGAACGCTTAAAATCTCAGACCGATAAAAAAGGCCGCGCCTTGTTTCATCCGATTCGTTTGGCATTGACGGCGCAGGACAACGGGCCGGAGCTTCAGCAGCTGCTGCCGCTTATCGGCCGGGATAAAGCTTACCGGCGCTTAAAAGGTCAGAAAAGTTAAACAAAAACCTCCCCGCAAGGGGAGGTTTCCTTTTTTTGACACATGGGATGGTATGAATATCTTTAGTGTTTAAGCGGCTTTTTTTCTTCGTTATTTTTCTTTACGGCCTGAAATATTGTATCGGCAAAAGATTTTTTTGCAATATATGTAATAAACAAAGGCTCTTCTAGCTTCAGTTTACCAAGGGTTTCTTCCAGCGCTTCAAAACTTTCATATATTTTGCTGATTAAAACGATATTGCGGTCGGCATCTACATTCTTAGTTCTTTCTACACTTTTATTCATGGTTTGCTCCTTAAGTTGTCATGATTTTTTTCATTCAGTGCGGATAAGACAAGTCAAGTATTATTTGCATTTTATCATCAAATTTTTTCTTGTACATAGTCTAAAAGTCTACAACAGGTATCGAATTTTTCGAACACTGAAAAAGTTTTGTATAATTTTAAAAAACTGAAAATGTTAAAATTTCGGCTTGTTTTCGGCTTTTTTCTATGCTAGCGTGAGAACAAAATAAATTATTAAGAATATATTTTGTCAAAAATAAAATTAAAGCTATGAAAAAAAGTACCAAAACCAAAGAGATGAATGCTGCGGATACCTTATGCGCCTTTTACAGCATAAACAGCACGCATCTCAACAAGGGCAGAATTTTCCGCGCCGATTATCTGGCCGTTATTGAAGAAGATCTCGATTCGCTGCTAGAGGCCGTTCGTCTCTATTATCAGATTCGCGAGTCTTATCATTATTGCCCGCGGATTATCTGTGTTGACAGTGAAAACAGGCTGAGTCGATTGCTGGTCGATTCGGTAGGTGACCATAACGCCAGGTTATGCAAAGAGCTGGGCGTTTGGGCCGGTAATATCCTTATAACCCCGCGCTTGCATACGACAGCTGACTATGTAAAAGCGGTTGCCGATATTGTCGTCGATAAAAAGGTAATTATCTGTCTCAGCCGCCGTTATTCGGGAATTTTTTCCGCGACGCAGGATTTTGTCAGTCCCTGGCTCAATGTTCGCTATGCGGTCGATAAGTCCTTTTCGGTCAGCGAAAGCTGTCATTGGTATAATGCCCGCGTTATCGGTCATTGCGCCGTCATGCTGCAGGAAATTGCCGCGCTGCACCAAACGTTTAAGGAAAACGGAGGCAGAAGCATGCGTTACTGGCCGAAACCTTTGCGCGCCGATGTCATTAGCGCTCACAAACTGTTGCGCCGGCGTTACCACTTGCTGTATCCGGAAAACATCTGGCAGAAAACCGCTGATTTCTTCCGCCGCTGCTATTATTATCACGAGATAATGCGCAACCGCGAAAACATCATTGCCAGCCGGAACAAAGCTTTGGCCCGGTTCAAACAATGGCTGGGACGCAATGATCTGGTCGGTCCCGAAGAAATCAAAGATATTCGGCCGAAAAATGAAGATTCAGCCAAAAAAACTTTTTGGCATTATCACGGAAACCAGACGCTTTAAAAAAGCAAAGCCTGAGACAGATAGTTTCAGGCTTTATTTTTTGCTGTTAAGCGGCGGCAGTGTAAAATAACGGTGATGCGACCAAGACTCAATCAGAATATCTATAACGTCGCTGTCGCGATCGCGGCGATAGTCCGCCGGCAGGCGGCTGCTCAGATTCTGAATCATGTAATTTCCGACATCTAACATTTTATGCTCCCCCCTGAAAATGTTGATTGGAATTACACTATATTAACAAATGCTTAATATTTAAAGCAAATTTTATGCACATAAAACCAATTAGCTATATACAGCCCAGGTTGACCTGACAATATTATCAATATCGCTATGGCGGGGTTTCCAATTTAAAAGCTGCCGCGCAGTTTGTGCCGAAGCGGTCAATCTGGCCGGATCTCCGGGACGTCGCGGAGCAAATTCAAAGGCAATCGGACGGCCGATAACTTTCTCTGCCGCCTTGAGCATTTCCAAAACGCTGGTGCCGGTTTCGGTGCCGAGGTTTAAAA
>CALXTG010000031.1 GCA_944391355.1 uncultured Alphaproteobacteria bacterium | reverse complement strand
ATCAGTGGATGAAACGCCGAAACGGAGGACACGCGCATTTTCCGTTTGAGAAAGTTGTGGTTCCGGTTTTGGCGCTGACACTGCTGAGCCTGTATTTTAACTATTTTCCGATTTGTCAGAAAGCCGGCGAAGATTTATATAATTTTTAGGAGATTATAAATGAATAAAGCCAAAAACGTTAAAGAATTTGTCGAACGCATTGACAATTCAAAAAAAGTTAACCCCAAAGATTTATCTTCCGATCAGGATTTGACTATCGGCATCATGAATCTGATATCCATTGAAGAACATCTGGTTTTTTCCGGCGCCAAAACCGGCAAAACTTCATTCTATGACCTGATTGAACAGGTTCGTGAGCTGCGTAAAACCCTGATGCAAAAGGTCATTCCCCAGTATGAAGGCGAAGTCTGGTGTATTTCCAAACATCTGTTGGCCTCATCAATGCGTTTGATGGAAGTCGGCACCAAGCAGCAAAGTCTCGGCCACAAAGAACAGGCTTACGAACTGTTCAATCAGGCCTATGATTTATATTGCCTGTTCTGGGGCTTAAACATGAACATGCTGAACATTGAGGATGTCAAATGGGTAGAAGACAAACTCGAAGATGTCAAAAAACTCTCGGCTCAGGCAGATACGATTGTTAAAAACGAAACCAATGAAGAAAAACCGCAGGGAACGCTGGCCAGAATGAAAGCTTTTGTCCGCAAAGCCGTTGACTGTTGTATTGAATAAGGGAAATAACATGAAAAAACTTCTGTTGACATTATGCGCAGTCTGTTTCTTCTTCACCGCCTGCGAAAAACAAAGCCAGGCAGTCAGCGAAACAGAAATAGATCCCGGAAAAATTTATTTCTTTTTCTCTGAAACCTGCCCGCATTGCCACGATGCGCTGCGATACATAAAACAAACCCACCCCGGTTTACGTTTGACAATGGTTGATGTTGCCGACCCGCAGGGATACAAACTGTTTGTTCGGTGCGCCCGAAAATTCAAACTCGGGCGCAATATCGGCACGCCGCTGTTCTGCATGGGCAACAACTATCTGATGGGCTGGGCTCCGGAATATGAAGCCCGCTTTGACCAATATGCAAAGCCTTTTTCACGGTGATAAACCGCCATGCCGCAGCAATTGCCGATCGACACAATGAAAAAAGCCGTTAAGGGAATAGGCTATATCGCCCACCCCTTACGGCTGCGGATTCTCGAATTTATTGATGTCAACGGCCCCTCTTCGGTATCGGCTATCGCCAAAGGTGTGCGTGAAGAACAGGTTCTTGTTTCCCAGAGTCTGAAAAAACTGCGCGACGCCAACCTGGTTAAAACCGAACGCCGCGGCCTGTTTATTTACTATAATATTCACGAAGAATATCCGGCCAGCATTTTCACCTGTATCCGCAAACTGTTCGGCTACATGACCGATAACTTTTATTATCTTGCCGATGATTATAAAGCTCTGCTGCCGCATGATTACACAACCATGGTTGCCAATCGGATAAAATTATTCGCCAATTTTGATAAACTAAGGATTATTGAATACCTGACCCTGTTTGGGGAAAGCAACGTTTCTGACATCATTAAGGGCATCGGCAGCACGCAGTTAAAAGTCTCCCAATATCTGAAACGCCTGCGCGACGACGGCTTTGTAACCGCACGCCGCGACGGCCGCTTTATTTATTATACCATCACTCAGGGAGTTCATAAAACGACGATTCAATGTATCCATAAACGCTACGACAGTCTGGAAAACAAAACAGATTTTTAAAACAAAACTTATCTGCCGTCTCTTTGCGGCTTCATAATTCCGGCTGTCGGCACCTTTTGTTCCCGCCTCGGCTCACTATTCGGAACCGGCTTAGATTCGAGACCTCGTTTTTCATTAATATCAGCTTGAGAAGAATTTTGCTGAACATATCCTTCTTTAAATTCTTGCATATTCATGCTCAGCCTCAAAAAGAACACGTCATCAAGCTGACGGCCCTCATCCATATAACGGCAAAACATCGGATACATCTTAGGAGCCAGCTGATTAGCTGCCTGAGCAAACGCTTCCTTCCCATAATACCAGACATAGCCTTCGCCCGGCACCTCCCCGGTAGTCTTTTCTTTAAAATATGTTCCGGCACAAGCTGCCAACCCCTCATGTACGGCAGCAAGACCCAACGCCTTCATCTTACCGCAATCTTTTTCAGGATTACGATTAAAATAATCCGTCAAAATTTTATTCACTTGACGCATCCCGGTTGTTTTTCCGGCAACAAAATCCTTTTCATGCGTTTCTCTGAAAAACTTATGGGTCAGTTCATGATATGGCGTGCCGATTTTTCGCGTCATCAAAGTCGAATCAGGAAGATAATTTTTATCATCCTCTATCCGCCGAACACAGGCATTGCTCTCAAAGCTTTGTCCGATACATCTTCCGTCTACCGGCGGCCGATCCGGCCAGAGATGCAGAAAACATTTGCAATTACTGCTCTGACTTTCCGAGGCTCCGAAAAAACGAGCCAGCCTATCACAATCAGCTTTTTGATAGGCCTGTTCAATTGCCCGCTTATTTTTTTCCATAATGTCTTTGGACTGCTCATAAAAATTATGATAACTGTTAAAAGCTTCCTTAAATTCCCCTTTTCTTTCCGGAGCCAAAAAATATCCGCCCATTGCTTCGCTCAAAGCATCAATCGTCGCAATTTTACCGTCCGCAATCCCCGCTTCAAGCTCCTTCAGCCTCTGAAACACGTCCTGAGTATAACTCTGCGGCACAACCTCTTTTAACATATGGAGTTTTTTATCCTCAAACGCAGAAAACATCTTATCCCTTACGTCTTTTCTGGACACGACCGAATTCTGCCACAGGCTGTAAAAGCTCATTAATTCATTCGTAACAAATTGAATTTTTGCCATTAGCCCCCCCTTTTTATCTGCAGTATAACAAAAAATCCGCAATATGACAATTACCTGATATTTAAAAGCAAAACAAAATATACAAAAACCTCAACAGGCAGATTATACTCACTTGAAAATAAATAAAAATATTTGCGGCAAAATCTTAATGCCCAAATACCTTAAAATACAAGAATACACGCAAAACAGCAGATTAACCGCTGCCGGCGTCCCGGCCCCCCGTGAAAACGAGCCCTTGGCGATGTTTGAACGGAAAACTGACAATAACAAAAAGCTCACTTTACGCGCATCTTTGCGGTAGCGAGGGATTGCTAAGTAAAAAACACCCCAACGGGTGTTTTTTATCTGCAAAATCTCAGAAAATCTTGGTAAGCGGCAGCGGTGAAAACCACGGCCGCGAACCTAGATTCCTGAGAGAAAGCCCTCCCCCGTGAAAACGAGCCCCTGGCGATGTTTGAACGGAAAGCTGACAATAACAAAAAAGGCTCACATAAAGTGAACCTTTTTTGTTATTGGTAGCGAGGGAGGGATTCGAACCCCCGACACAAGGATTATGATTCCTCTGCTCTAACCAACTGAGCTACCCCGCCATCGAAGACGGTTATTTAATAATATTTATAAACTTCCTTGTCAACAATTA
>CALXTG010000030.1 GCA_944391355.1 uncultured Alphaproteobacteria bacterium | reverse complement strand
GCCTGGTGCAGTATCCCCGATAAAAAAGAAACTGCCGCCCGTGAAGAGTGGCAGTATAAAAGTGATTTTCGTAAACTTCACGGCGAATTTCCCGAACTCGTTACCGAAGACGGGAAAGGCTGGTTTTACCGCCATGTTCACGGCGTTGCAGATTATATTTTAAGCAATCCGGATAAAACAAGTAAATCCGCATACCGGAATGCCGTTAGCATTAAAAACGGTTTTGACCGCGAGTGGCGAAACAAGGTAATACAATTCCAAATTCCTATTTTCTCGGAAAACACAAAAGGTGCGTGGATTGTCCGTTTTGATGATATGATTGCCGATGCGCTGGAACTCGGAGAATTAAAGGTTTATCCTGAAACACTGCCTTATGATATATCCGAAAAGTTATCCGCCGTTTCCGATGATTTAAGAGATACGGTTTCTTATCTTGCGGCATATTATCTTGCGAATATTGATGATGAACCCGAATGGGTTGTTCTGCCTGTCGTTTCCTTTGACGCTTATTTCGGCGGCACAACCTTCAGCAAGAAAATATTAAGCAAACTCCCGAAGGATATTATTATCCGCGACCGTACCGGTTACGGCGTCAGCAGATACAAGGTAGCGGAGGATATAATTCAATCCGAAATATATCGCAGAAAATTATCAAGGCTTAAAAAGTAAATTCATTGCTTTTGAATTTATTTATTGTAGGGTATTCTGAAATAATCCAGATAAGTTTTAAATGTATCCTGTGCAGAGAGACAGGTATCGGTCAGATATCCCTTTTCATAATTCCATTCTTTCAGACCGCGATAGTAGAACATTTTAATTTTGTCCTCAATAATAAAGGGGACGATATTATGTTTAAGGCATTCCTTGAACATAATCAATCTGCCGGCTCGGCCGTTACCGTCCTGGAAAGGATGGATGCGTTCAAACTGCACATGAAAACCGATGATGTCTTCAAGGGTTATGTTTTCCCTGCTGTTGTAGCTGACGAGGAGTTTTTTCATTTCAGCAGATACATTTTCGGGCAATACGGTCTCGGTTCCTCCCACCTCGTTAGGCAACTTTTTATAATCACCAACGGCAAACCAATCTTTTTTAGCATCGCTTGTGCCGGTCTTTAAAATAAAATGCAGATGTTTTATAAATTTTTCGCTCAGCTGTGATTTGGCGCTGTCAATAATTTCATCGATACAGCGAAAATGGTTGGAAGTTTCAATAATATCATCTACCCGCACACTTTCATCGGTTACGCCTATGGTGTTAGTTTCAAATATATATCGGGTCTGATCGTGCGTAAGACGGCTGCCTTCAATATGATTGGAGTTGTAGGTCAGTTCGATTTGTATTTTGTGATAAATTCCCCCGTGTAACCGGCTGTGTTTTTCTTCCTTCAAAATATCCAGCAAGGTCTGCGGTACAGGTTTGCTTTTGTTGCTTCTTTCAGGTTTTTCAGCGTTTTCGGGAATGTTCCAGGTCTTTCCTGTAAGGAACGCACCGGGTACACGGCCTGCAGCACAATAATTGCGCACGCTGCGCTCCGATGTATTCCAAAGTATTGCCACCTCTTTGACGGACAGATATTTCATATTCCCACCTCCGAATTGCTGTTATCATTATACCACATTATCGGCAAAATATCAATTCAATCGAGCGGAATATGCTCATATTTTTGCCGATACCGGCATTTTTAATCAAATTCCTTTTCTTTAGTTAATGTGTAGTAATTTTTACCCAATGAAAAGGCAATTTTTTAATTTTGTGCTCTTTTTATCCAACTGCTATATTTGCGTAATCTCTTTTGCCATCAAACTGCCGCCTGTTCGGTAGATAAGTTTGTCATAGCATATGCTCGAACAGCGCAAGAACGATCAGCAGGCAATACTGCTTGAACGCTTACGTGACAGGGAACAGCCAATGTCTATACGCAGATGCTGGAAAAGTGCGAAGCGGATATCGCCAGGTTCACTGCCGAGATCAATGCCATTCGCAACTACGACGAAACGATCAGAAAACGCAAGTCAAGGATAAAACAAAGCATTGACCTCATAGATGATATTATCAAAGACGGAGCGATAAGCGATGAACACCTTCGGATGTTGGTAGATGTGATTCTGATAAGCGAGGTAAACAACGAGCAGTCAATTGAAATCGTCATGAAAGCGAATTTTCAAAACTGCCTTAACATGTACGATGAAAACGGCGAGCTCACCGACGGCGTATTCTTACCCGAAGATTTTCTCTAAAAGCACAGGCAGACGCATAACCTTAACCGACAAAAATCATCCGAAAATTGCGGTTAAAGATTGCGCGTCTGCCAAAAATTCAGCGTCCTGAAAAGGCCTAAAAAAATCGCTCAAACCCGCAAAACTATGGCTTGTACTTCGAAAAAAGATGCGTTATACTGGCTTTAGACGGATATAAAATATATTATTTTTTTCATAAGAGAAATGTATGGTACAATTGTTTAATAAGTGAAATCCGAAAGAAAGGAGCAAGCGAATGGATAACGGTGCCGGTAGCTACCGCCGTTTTCTGAATGGCGATGACAATGGAATAACAGAGATAATAAGAGATTACAAAGACGGCTTAATGCTGTTTATAAACAGATATGTAAACAATATTCATATTGCGGAAGAGCTGACAGAAGATACATTCTTTAAGTTGGTTACCAAAAAGCCGAAATTCACGGAAAACAATTCATTTAAGACTTGGTTGTATACAATCGGGCGGAATATGGC
>CALXTG010000029.1 GCA_944391355.1 uncultured Alphaproteobacteria bacterium | reverse complement strand
GTTTATCTAACTTATAAATAAAAAATGAAAATTTAAAAAAATTATTAAATTTTATGGTAAATATTTTTCATTATAAAGAAAATATAGAATTTGCAGAGATGTATGAAATAATTTCTAATAGTGTTTTTAAAAGTGAACTCTCTAATTTATGGGAGGTAGATGTTTTTAAAAAGCAGGATCCTGGGATCGTTTATGTCCGTCAGGAATTGGAAAATAGAATTATAGAAAATATATTGTTGCAGCTGGAAAACGAAATTAAGGAATGTCTGAGTCAGATTGAGGCGTCCGAGTCGTTTCCGGAAGAGCTTTATAAACGCTATGAATCCTTGAAAAGCGAGAAAGAAGCGCTGCTTAATACACAACCTTTAAATTAGGCTGTTTCCGCAAAGCCTTAAAATGCGCCGTTCCCTTACCGGAGGACGGTATAGGGGTGTATTTAAATATTGACAAAAACAATATAAATATTTACAAGTTGCACTGCTAGCAAATTTTTATAAAAAAATCGATTTTTTAAGGAATACTGATGTCAGATACTGAAAATCAAGATATTTATGACGGCAGCAGCGCCGATGCGCCGTTAATTGATTCTTTGGGAAGCGCCGTCAAAAGGCTGATTGATAAAGGGAAAGTCCGCGGTTATATTACGGTTGAAGAACTAAACCGGGCATTGCCGCCGGAAAGAGAATCTTCCGAAAATATTGAAGATATTATGACCGGAATTTCCGATATGGGAATTACGCTGATTGCCGAATCGGAAGTTGACAGCTTTGAGCCCGATGTCGTTGAAGATGACGAAGAGCTTGATGAGAGCGGCAATTTTGATGAAAAAGAAATGGGCCGCAATGACGATCCGGTGCGTATGTATCTGAAAGAAATGGGCACGGTCGAGCTGTTGTCGCGGGAAGGCGAGATTGCTATTGCCAAACGAATTGAAGCCGGTAAGACGGTGATGATTGACGGGCTCTGCGAACGTCCGATGACTATTAAGGCGATTGCCGGATGGCGCGATGATCTGCTTAACGGAACCATGCAGCTGCGCGATATTATTGATTTGGAAATGATGTACGGCGATGATGTCGAAGCTATGGCGCTGGAAGAAGACGATGCTTCTCCCGAAGATGATTTGGAAAAAGTTGCCGAAGAGCTTGATAAAAAAGATCTTGATGATTTGGATGACGATCTGGCCGACGATATTGAGCTGGACAGCGCCGTTAATGATGAAGTTGAGGAAGACGAAGAACAGGATGAACTGGCGGCCGAAGGCGAAGAGCATGATGAAACGGCCGGAGATGAAGAAGACGAAGACGGTGCCGGCGGGCGTTCTGCGGCTTCGGTTTCGGCGATGGAAGAGGCTCTGAAAGAACCGGTATTGGAGATTCTGACCAAAATTTCCAGTTATTATGATGATTTGAAAAAAATTCAAAATCAACGCGTTGAGGCGATGATTGCCGGTAAATGCATCAGTGCTGCGGTTGAGAAAAAATATTTACAAATTAAAAAAGAGCTGGTTGAGCTGATGAGCTCAATTCATCTGAATGCGGCGCGGATTGACCAGCTGGTTGAGCAGCTGAATGATTTGAACAAGCGTTTGATGGGCTTGGAAGGAAAAATGCTGCGTTATGCGATGTCCTGTAAAATCAAACGCGAGGATTTTCTCGATGTTTACCAGAAATCCGAACTTGATCCGCACTGGGTTGAAAATATTTCGCATAAAAATGACAAACATTGGGGGTGTTTTGTAGAAAGATACGGCAAGGAAGTTTCCGAACTGCGAGATTCCGTGGCTCAGATGGCGCAGGAGTGCGGCTTGCCGATCAGCGAATACCGCCGTATGGTTGATACGATTAAAAAAGGCGAGCGCGAAGCTGAACGCGCTAAAAAAGAAATGATTGAAGCCAATCTGCGTCTGGTTATCTCTATTGCCAAGAAATATACCAATCGCGGCTTGCAGTTTCTGGATCTGATTCAGGAAGGAAATATCGGTCTGATGAAGGCGGTTGATAAGTTTGAATATCGCCGCGGTTATAAGTTTTCGACTTATGCTACCTGGTGGATCAGACAGGCGATTACCCGTTCAATTGCCGATCAGGCTCGTACGATCCGTATTCCTGTTCATATGATTGAAACGATTAACAAACTGGTACGGACATCGCGGCAGATGCTGTCGGAAATGGGACGTGAGCCGGTTCCCGAAGAATTGGCGGAACGTTTGTCCATGCCTCTGGAAAAAGTCCGCAAGGTGATGAAGATTGCCAAAGAGCCGGTTTCGCTGGAAGCGCCGGTCGGCGATGAAGAAGATTCTTCGCTGGGCGATTTTATTGCCGATGACAGCGCTTTGCAGCCGCTGGATTCCGCAATTCATTCCAATTTGAAGGAAACCTGCACCAAAATTTTGTCTTCGTTAACGCCGCGTGAAGAACGGGTGCTGCGGATGCGTTTCGGTATCGGCATGAACACCGACCATACCTTGGAAGAAGTCGGCCAGCAGTTTAACGTTACCCGCGAGCGTATTCGCCAGATTGAAGCCAAGGCGTTGCGCAAGCTCAAACATCCGAGCCGGTCGCGCAAGTTAAGAAGCTTCTTGGATCAATAAATGGAAAAATCCTCCGTATCGGAGGATTTTTTTCAACAACGGGAGAATAAAATGTCGGTAGAGTATAATCCGGAAGATAAAGAGCAAATGAAACGGACGGCTCATGCCAAGAATAAATCATTATTGCAGGAACTGATTGATTATATGCGCCTCAACGGCTATCATAAAATCGGAATAGCCAATTGTGCGGCGATGCAAAAATATGCAGATCGGCTGGCGGAAATTCTGCGCGGGCAGGGGTTTGCCGTGATGGCCGTAAACTGTAAGGAAAGTGGTTTGAAGGGCTGCAGCATTTGCGAAGATATCAAAGGCCCCTGTTGTGATCCTTTGTATCAGGCTGCGGTTTTGAATGAAGCCGAAACCGAATTTAACATTAATGTCGGTTTGTGTCTGGGACACGGGTTGCTGTTTCAAAAATATTCGCATGCGGAAGTGACAACTTTTTTGGTTAAGGACTTTGCCACAAAGCATAAGCCGATTGAAAGTCTGGAGCAAATATAGGGATTAAATAAAAAACTCATCTGTAAAACAGATGAGTTTTTTATTGGTGCCGCTATTTTATTTTGAGAATATCGGCGGTAATTAAATCCGGTGTCAGATGATAACGCCGATAGAGTTCGTCCAAGGGAACCCGGTCGGTAAATTCTTTTTTGGCGCCGAAGTTCAGCACTTTTATCTTATCGGTTCCGTAAAAGCGGGTAATTTTTTCGCCGAAACCGCCATCAATTTCACCGTCTTCCAGCGTGACGATAATTTGATGATTTTCCTTTAAATTATTCAGCAGGTTTTCATCAATTCCGGTAATATAGCGAGGGTTGATGACCGTCGCGTTAATTCCTTGTTCTTTTAATTTGTCGGCTGTTTGCATTCCCAAAGTGAGGAAGCTCCCCAGCGCCAGAATTGCAACATCTTGACCCAGACGGATTGTCTCAAAACGGTTGAGGCTGCCGAAATCGTCCTTAACCGGAGCGGGGGCGTAAATAACCTGTGTCGGGACACGGATAACCACCGGATGTTCGGTCTGTTCAATTCCCCATTCCAACATGGCCAGATATTCTTCTTTGGTCGTCGGTGCCAGATAGACGATATTGGGAATATTGCCGATCAGCGGAATATCAAAACAACCGAGATGTGTAACGTCCATGGCGGAAATCGCGCCCGAGAAGACCAGAATAACCGCCGGGTTATTGTTGATTGCCAGGTCTTGTGACAGCTGGTCATAAGTCCGCTGAACAAATGAACTCCAGACACAGAATACCGGTTTGCATCCGCCTTTGGCTAAAGCCGATGACATAGCAACCGCGTGTTCTTCGGCGATGCCTACATCAACATAATTAGCGCCGAGCTGTTGTCTTCTGTCCGGAGACAGGCCGAAGGCGCCCGGCGTTCCGGCAGTCAGAATGACGACATCTTTGTCTTGTTTGATTTTATGATTCAGGTAGTCAAAGGTAATGTCGTTGTAATTTTCTTCATTGCCGAGCTCAAGGTTTATTTTGCCGCTTTGAATATCAAAGGGCAGGTTCCAGTGCCATTGTTCTTTGTTTTCTTCGGCAAATTTGTACCCTTTGCCTTTGAGGGTGTGAATATGAAGCAGGGTCGGACGTTTTGTATCTTTGACCCGGGAAAGAATATCAATCATTTGCGAAATGGAATTGCCGTCGGCAACATAATGATAATCAAAACCCAAAGCCTTAAACAGATTACACTCGGCACAGCCGTCGGTTTCGCGCAGCAGCCGCAGATTGGTGTATAAACCGCCGTGGTTTTCGGCAATTGACATTTCGTTATCGTTGACGATGATAATAATGTTGCTGTTCAGAACGGCAGCATTGCTGAGGCCTTCGAGGGCTTCGCCGCCGCTCAGAGAACCGTCGCCGATAACGGCAATAACATTGTGGTTTTGTCCTTTCAGATCACGGGCTTTGGCTAAACCGCAGGCAAGGCTCACCGAAGTTGAAGTGTGTCCGATGGTAAAAAAGTCGTGTTCGCTTTCATTAGGGTTGGTATAACCGGAAATTTGATTCATTTTTTCGTCGTTAAGAAAACCGTCCCGGCGTCCGGTCAGGAGCTTATGCGGATAACTCTGGTGCGAAACGTCATAAACAATTTTATCAACCGGAGAGTTGAAAACGTAATGCAGGGCAATTGTTGCTTCCACGATACCGAGATTGGGGCCGACATGGCCGCCGATTTTGCTGTCGCGGTTCAAAATTGCGGCGCGGATTTCCTGTGCCAGACTTTCCAGCTTGGCAGTACTGAGTTTTTTAACGTCTTGCGGTGAGTTAATCTTGTCTAACAAAGTCATATTTTTCTCCTGAGTGTTTTTATTAGGAATCGCTGTTGACGCTATCATAAAATTTAGAGTTTACTCTAAGTCAAGCGTTTTTTGAAAAAATATTCAGGAAAAAATTTGTGATTAAAAAAAGGGGATGACTACACATCAAACTAATTTGACTATCGTCAGAGCCCCACTCGAAATTTTCGATTATTATAGCTTCCTTTCCAAATCAGATATACAATCAAAAATCTCTTGAAAAGAAATTTATATCGCGTTAAGGTTTAAGTCAAGGATAAATTTAAGGATATTCTCCATGAAAAAGAAAATATTTGGTTTTGATTTGGGTATCGCTTCCATAGGTTGGGCAGTTGTTGAGTTTGATAATGAATATTTCAATCCAGAAACGGGTGAAGTTATTGCAGGAAAAATTATAAGATCAGGAGTCAGATGTTTTCCGGTTGCGGAGAATCCTAAAGACGGTTCATCTTTGGCAGTACCTCGTAGAGAGAAACGTTTGGCGCGCCGTATTTGCCGAAGGAGGGCTCGGCGATTGGAGGGGCTTAAAAAACTGTTTGTTATAAAACACTTGGCGGAAAATCTGCAGGAAATTGAAGAATTATATCGTTTGCAGACAGGCGGTGATGTCTGGGAGCTTCGAATTAAAGGATTGACGGAGAAATTGTCAAAAGAGGAGCTGCTTCGGGTTTTAACACATTTGGCTAAGCATCGCGGTTTTAAATCTTACCGAAAAGAGGCTGAGAAGAATGATGCTGAGGGGGAAAAAATTCTCAAGGCTATTAATGAAAATAAACAACAGCTTGAAGGTAATAAGACATTAGCTCAGTTAATAGTTGGGAGAGCCGGAAAGTGTGGAAAGAAACGTAATTATACGGAATTAGATGCTAAAGGAGTTGAAAAGGCAGTCTATAACAATTCTATTCCTCGTGATGAGATAGAGAGGGAATTAGCTTTAATTTATGAAAATCAAAAGCAATATGGTATTTTTAGCAAAGACTTATTTGATGATTTTAGAAAAATAGCATTTAGATATCGTCCGATAGGCAGTGTTGCTGATATGGTCGGTTATTGTACTTTTGAAAAAGGTGAAAAAAGAGCTCCGAAGGAAGCTCCGAGTTCTGAGTTTTTTGTGGCGTGGGGAAAAATAAATAATTTGGCCGTTTATGAAAACGGGCAAAAAAGATTTCTTTCTCAAGAAGAAAAGTTGGCTTTGTTTGAACTTTTGAAATCGACTCAAAAAGTTAAATATCAAATGATTTCCAAAAAGATTTTTCCA
>CALXTG010000028.1 GCA_944391355.1 uncultured Alphaproteobacteria bacterium | reverse complement strand
AATTGCCGGCCGCAGCGAGGCAACGCTGCAAGGTTTTCCCGAAGCGCCGCGAACCATGATGAATTGTATGATCTGCGCCGTTAACGAGCGTCTGAGTTTCGGAAATTTTCTGGCCTATCAGGTTATGCGGGCGCCGGGTATTACGCCTACTCTGGTCGGACTGCTGGTTTTATGCTGTTTTACCATTATCAAACTGGCTTTTGTTTTTTTTTTTTTTTATACGGTTTTTCGCTTTACAATGATGATCGTTCTCCTGCCGCTTTTGATTATGGGCTATGCTTTTCCGCAAACCAAGGGCTGGACCGGCACGGGGTTAAAAACCATGCTCAATTCGGCCGCCTTTATGATGGCAATTTCAATTATGATTGCAATGGCATTGATGGCGATTGTGCAAATTTTGCAGGATAATACGGTTATTGAACCCGGACAGGATCCTAAGGTTGTCTTCAGCGAATTTAACGGGCCGGTCCTGGCGATTATGCTGATTGCCTTTATGATTATCGGCACCATGGGCGTGGCCGGACAAATCGCCAGCTCGCTGATCGGCGGCGGCGGAAGCACGCGCTTCCAGGAACTGTTAAAAGGACTGCTCAGCTGGGCTTTGGGATTACTAACCGGCGGGGTCGGTTCGGCGCTCATGAAAGTTAAACAGGTTAAAGCTGCTAAAGAAAAAATTGATGCCGCTAAGAGTAAATATAATAATTTCAAGGCCAAGATGAACAAATTTGCGGGGCGGAAATAGATGAAAAAACTAACGGACATATTCAGCTCCCCGCGCCTGAAAAAGTTTTTGCTGATTCTGGCAACAGGAATCTTTTTGTCTTGTGTCTGGGCGCCGATTAGCGCGCAGCCGGCTTTTGCCGCCGATGCCAACCCCTATGACAGTCTCGGTGAACCGCGCACCGGAAAAAGCTTGTGGTCTAAATTTAAGGATTTTAACCGCTTTATGTCGGGAGATTCCAGCAAGAACTGTCCGCCAATGTCAAGCATTAAAGCCCGGTATATGGGCAAATGTTATTCCTGCAAAGTGATTAAAACACTGCTGGAAACTTTTATCAAGGCCTGTTCAAAAACTTACAGCGTTTCCCGGGAAGCGGGAATTAAGGTTCTGATTGTCGGTTCAATGATCTGGCTGATGATTTTCGGCCTGAAAAATGTTTCTTCACTGACGAATCCGGAACCGGCCAATATGGTCAACCAGCTTGCTGTCTTCGGCTTTAAGGTGATGGTGGCTTATCTGGTAATTGTTTCGGGAATCGGGACTTTTGTGACTTATATTATTAATCCGGTTTTAGCGGCCGGCGCCGATTTCGGCATGGCGATCATGAATTTTACGCTTGACGATCTGGATCCGGCCAATGCCTATAACGGCGACAGCGATATCATCTCCGCCGTGGTTATCAATAAGATCATGATGTTTGTTCAAGGTGTTTCCGATATGGTTTCCATTCATATGGCAATCGGCAACGGCATGATGTGTTTCGGCTGGGAACAGGGCTATCGGATTATCTTCGGCATCTGGTGGTTTAAATTCTGGCTGTGGTTCTGCGGCCTGTGTATCTGGGTAGTCGGTTTTGTGCTGACGATGTCGGTCAGTTACTATCTGCTGGATATTTCCTTTAAGATCGGCTTTGCCATTATTGCGCTGCCGATTGTGGTCGGGCTGTGGCCGTTTAAGATGACGGAAGGGCGTTTGAAAACCTGTTTCTCGATTATTCTCCGTTCGGCGTTTGTTTTTGTCTTTCTGGCGATTATGACGACTCTGGCTTTGGTACTGGTGTCCGAATCCTTTAATAATGTCGATAATTTGTTTACGGCAATTGACAATGACGACGTTGATTATGTCGAAAAGCTTTTTGATATTACCAGCGCTATTTTTTATATCATTCTTTTCTGCTATATTTATGCGATTAAGCTTATCGGCGATGCAGTCAAACATGCGGATAAATTCTGCGGCGACGGCATTTTCGGTTCTCAGTCGCCGATGCACAAAGTCGGTACGCAGGTTACTTCCTGGATGCAGCATCAGCTCGGAAAACCGGCGGCATATGCCCGCGACGTTGCCGCACATCAGGCGGGAAGGTTGGCGAAAGGAACTCTCAAAACCGCAGGAAAAGCCGTGGCTCATCCGGTCAGAAGCGCCAAAGGCGCAGCCGGAAGCGCGACCAAGGCAGCCGGAAAAGCTACAAAAGCCGCCGGACAGGCCACCAAAGCGGCCGGAAAAGGCGTTGAAATGGCCGGAAAAGGCTTGTCTGCCGCCGGAAAAGCAGCTAACGCCATTCCGGTTGTCGGACAGGTGGTCGGCGGCGCCATGATTGCGGCCGGCACGGCAACCCAGGCAGCGGGGAAAGCCGTTCAGGCGGCCGGAGAGGCAACTAAAAAAACCGGAGAAGCCGTCAAGCAGACCGGACAGGCTCTTAAAGATAAAGGTGAGGGGAAAAAGTAATGTTGAAAAAGCTCCGTCATCATATAATGTCTTGGTTTACACTCCAAAATCTGGTTTTGGCGGGGTTGGTTCTGCTTGTGACTTTTTTATTCAGCGACACCGCCTGGGCCGACGATGTTCCCTGCCGGCCGTCGGATTATCGGGAAAATTTGCGTACCTGCTGGTTTTGCCAGCTGTTTGAAGTGGTTTTCAATACCTGCAGCACTATTGCCATTAAAGCCTATCAGACTTTGGCCAAACCGGTAGCATATGTGGTAGCGGTCGGCATGGGAATCTGGGTTGTGATGACCCTGCTCTCTTTTGTATCATCTATCGAGAGCAAAGATGCCAAAGGATTAATCAAACAAATTCTTAACCAGTCTTTTCTGGTTATGATTGTTATGTTTTTTCTGATGAATGACACATCTTCGTTCTTTTCTCTGGCGCTGGAGCCGATTTTTAATACCGGCTTCAAACTGGCGCAGGTTGTTGTAATGCCGCTGAGCGGAAATTGTACGTCCGGCAGCGGGATTATGACGGACGGCGGGCTGCCGCCGTCAATGGGCAAAAGTATCGTCTGTACCATCCAGGTTCTGCAAAACAGCCTGCAGGACGTAATGTCTATCGGTTATTCGGCAATGTGCGTCGGCTTTCGGCAAAAGGCGATTATTCCGTTTCTGATTCCTCATTTCGGCTACCTAATCTCCGGCCTGCTGATTTGGCTCGGCGCTTTGATTCTGCTAATTGTTTTTCCGTTTTTGCTAATTGATTCGGTTTTGCAGCTGGCCGTCGCATCGGCTTTGCTGCCGGCGGCAATCGGCGCCTATACATTTAAATTTACCCGAAAATATACCGGCAATATCTGGAAAACCTTTATGACGGCAATGTTTAATTTTATCTTTTTAAGCATTATCATTGCCATCCTTGCCGAAGCGGTGCGGCAGACGCTCTCGGAAAGCATTGATAACGCCACTTCCGAAAAGATAATTAACGAAGGAGCAATTGACTGGATTTTAACCGGCCTGAGCTGGACGGGCGTCGCCTGGCTCAAGATTGTCTTTATCCTGCTGCTGGCCTGGGCGGTGCTGAAAGAAGCCAACAGTTTTGCCAAGAGTTTCGGCGGCGGCGGTTTTTCTTCCGATCTGGGAACGCAGATCGGCGGGGTCGGCGCCAGCGGCGCAATGAATATCGGCAAAAAAATCGGCGGCGCGGCTTGGGGTGAAAGCAAAAAATTCTTCGGTGCGGTAAAAGATACCGTAAAAGAGAAAGTCGGCGCCCGCAGAATGGAACGCAGCGCCAACCGTCTTAACCGGCGGTTTCAGAACGCCAAAGACAACGGCGACGGAACCCGGACTTATACCAATCGCTGGGGACGGAAATTTACGATGACACAAAATGCCGACGGCGGTATTTCGGCCAAGCATAAAACCATCTTCGGCAATGAGGTCACCAAAGGCTACAGCGTCGGCGAAGATAATAATATTTCCGTCAGCCGCAATAAGGCGCATAAAGGTGTTTTCACCGGAAAAATAAAAGAAACCCGCAAAGAATCGAACGGAATCGTTTCGGTTAAAAGCCATTATGTTGACGGCGAGCTGAAACAACAGGACGAGCCGGTTATTACTTCAGCCGCAGCCAAACATTTGGTTAACAATGACGGAACCATTGATGAGAATGCCAAAGAACTGATCCTTAACAGCGGCGGATTGGATGATAAGACCAAACAACTGGTTTTGGTAAAAGCAACCATTGCCCAAAGTATTCCCAACTCGGATATTAATATCTACGGCCGTTTCAACAGTCAGGAAGTGGTGACGGGAACCGATGAGAAAGGACGCTCCTATACCGAAGTCATCGAAAAACGCGGCAACCAGACTTACCGCTACCGCCTGACTGCCGGTGACAACGGCCGTATGCTCAGCGAAATTAATATCGAATCTTCTAACAAAAACGGACAAACCCGCGTTAAAAAGCTGGCAACCGACGGTATTTTCAACCACAGCTCCAATAATGTGGTCGACAGCGAAACCGGCGAGCTGATAAGAGAAATCGAACCTTCGGCGACAACCTTCAACAACCATTACAAAAGGAAGAGAACCGTTGACGCCTACGGGGCGGTTTCCGATAAAGTTCCGGTGCAAGACAGCCTTTTTGACCAAGACAAAGTCGACAGCGCGGTTTCTCTTGAAAAAGATATTCGTTTGGGACGGAGAGAAAGTGTTACCCTGAACGAATTCCGGTAAAATATTTGTACACAAATTGTCTTTTTTGTACTAATTTTCTTGATTAATCGGAAACTTCCATTAAGATGAGCTTAATTAAATAAGTGTTGTTTTTTAAGTTGTATTACAAGGGGTCATACAAAAATGGAAGAAATTATTTTCCCGAACCAAATCAGGATGTACAGACGGCTGCGCGGCCGTTCTATGCAGGAACTTGCCGATCATTTGGGCGTCAGTCTTTCGGCAATTTCCAAAATTGAAAAAGGTTATCGCCGCGTCGACCAGGAACAGCTGGTTCGCGTGGCTGAGTTTTTGGACTGCCCGCTGCAGGATCTGTTTGTTAACGAACAGAACTCACAACAGGAAATTGTTCAGGCCTGGCGCCGCGAACAGGAAAGACGCAATAAAATTAACGAGAAAACCGGCTTGAAAACACTCGGCGCCGGTTTGCGTCAGATCCGCAACGAAAAAAATCTGACCCTGATTGAAGTAGCTGAAAGCGCCGACATGACTTTATCGGTTTATCACCGTATTGAAATGGGTCAGCGCGAAGTTTCCGACAAGGAATTTAAAAATATTGCCAAGGCCCTGAATATGGAACCCGAAGCATTGCGCGAAGGGATCAAGAATCTGGAAGAAAAAGGCATGCTGGACGAAATTATCCAGCGGAACGACGCAAAATATAAGCTGCTGTCCACTCCGCGCGGCGCAATTTCTTCTTTTGGCAATTCCAACCCCGAAAATATTAAAATTTCCGTTTACGGCACGCCCGGCAAAAACGGAAACATTATGGTTGATTTTGAACAGGAAACCAAAAAAGTTCAGCGTCCGTCCCTGCTTTACAGCAAAAAGGACGCTTATGCCTTAAATCTCTGCACCCGCAGCCTCGGCAGCCTGTTACCGACGCGTTCGGTTCTGTTTGTCGATCCGCAGGATGTTATCAGTGTCGGAGATATTGCCATTTACTACCTGAATGATGTCGAAGCGCTGGTTATCAGTGTCCGCGAGGATGAAAACGGCCAGCTTTACGGCATGAGATGGAATCCGGAAGAACGGATAGAAATCAGCAACAATGATTTGAATAAAGTTCATAAAGTTGTTGCAGTTTATTTATAATCGCCAGGCGAGTTTTTGTTACCGTCCCGCTTTTTGCGGGACTTTTTTTTATAATTGCCTCCTAAAAAACAATGAGGAATCCGCTGAATTTACCTGACTGCACCAGTAAATGTCCCTGCCCGGCCCAGCCTAATAAAAAACCCCGCGCGAGGCGGGGATTTTTGTTGTCTGTCAGGACGGTTATTTTTTAACGACCGGCTGGTTGACTTTTTTCTGTAAATCTTTAATCAGAGCATCAACACCGCCGGGATTGTTCTTGATAAAAGAAGAATATTCATTGCGGGCGGTAATCGCCAGGCTGACGTTTTCGATAATAATGTCAACGATTTTGTAGTTATTGCCGCTCTGCTTAACGCGCCAAACGACTTTGGCAGGCTCTCCCTGCTCCATCGGAACCGAAGAATTTACAAAAATCTGATTTTTGGAATTGGAAGGCGTAGTTCCCGAAAAAATAAAGTTTTTACCCTTAAATTCGTCAAAACGCTGCGACCAGGTTTTTACGTTCAGCTCACGATAAACCTTGATAAAAGCGCTGCGTTGTTCGGGCGTCGACGTACGCCAGTTGCGGCCGAGAACGAACTGACCGATGAAATCTAAATCAAGAGCTTCATTAAACAACTTGGCAAAACGCTGATCTTTTACCTGCTGGGAAACATTGGCATTAATAATTTCTTCAATGCCCTCGGTGGTAACTTTTTTCACAAAAGCTTCGGCCTTGGCACCGTCAACATCGGCGCGAGCCGTGCCGATCCCCAACAGAACAACGGCTAAAAAGCTCCAAAACAGATTTTTTTTCATCAGACAACTCCTTATTTAATTTCAGCTTTATCAATCATTATATCACTTTGTTTATGCTGCGGCAGAACCGGCGCGGCGGTTTCTTCGGCATCAAAAACTTCGTCTTCATCTTCAATACCGAAGTCAAAGTCATAATTTACGTCCTGAGCATCAGAATTGATACAAACATTTTTCTTGGCCCGGTTTTGCAGATAAGCCGTCCGCATGGTCGCATAGTAATCAACAGAATTGCGTTCCAGATCTTCCATCAGGTCAAGTGTTTTTTCCCGAACGGCGATGTAGACGACAGCAGCGGAGCCCCACATAATTTTATCTTTATAATTAGCATCATTCTGCGCAGCCCAGTAGACAGGTTCGGTATAAGCGTCAACAATCAGCGACGCAGCAGAACGCGGCGTGGATGGACCTAACAAAGGCAAGACAAGATACGGACCGTCCGGAACGCACCATTTGGCCAGAGTGCTGTCAAAACCGCTGACTTCTTTCTTCCAGCCCCAGGCGCCGGCAACGTCAAAAGTACCGGCCAGACCGAGCGTGCTGTTAACGGCAAAACGACCCAAGCTGACTGCCGACTGTTTAAATTCGCCCTGCAAAACCTGGTTGATCGAGGACATCGGTTCCAAAAGGTTTGCCAAGGCATTGTTAACGCGTTCGCGGACAAAAGGCGTGGTAATAGCCCGATACCCCCTGGTCACAGGCTTAATCACATATTTATCTACTTCGTAGTTAAATTTAAATACCGCCCGGTTAAAAGTTTCAAAGCGGTCATACTGATCAAATTCCGAAGGATTGGCAGGCGCTGTCGCGCAAGAAGCGGTCAAAAACAAAACCGCCGCGGCAGCCGTTGACATAAGAATTTTTTTAGACACGGAATAAACCTTTCAAGTTCATTAGCAATTGCAGCAAATATAACAGCTCAAATTTAAAAATCCATTAAATTTTTGTGAAATATACAGGAGCGATATGCCAAAAAACGACGGCCCTTTTTACAGGGCCGCCGTATAAAATAAATGTTATTCCCAATCCAAAACCACTTTTCCGGACTGGCCGCTGCGCATGGCATCAAAGCCTTTCTGGAAGTCGTCGATTTTATAACGGTGGGTAATAATCGGGCTGATATCCAAACCTGCCTCAATCATCGCACCCATTTTATACCAGGTTTCAAACATTTCACGGCCGTAAATTCCTTTCAGGAACAGACCTTTGAAAATGACATCCGACCAGTTAATCTGGGTAGAGGGCGGCAAAATACCGAGCAGCGAGACCTTGCCGCCGTTATTCATGGTTTTAAGCAGATCGCCGAAAGCGCGGGGATTACCCGACATTTCCAAACCGACGTCAAAACCTTCGGTCATTTTCAGCTCATTCATAACATCGGTCAGTTTCTGTTCGGCGACATTAACCGCACGGGTCGCGCCCATTTTTTCGGCCAGAGCCAAACGATAGGGATTGACATCGGTAATGACGACATTGCGGGCGCCGCAGAATTTGGCAATCGCCACCGCCATAATCCCGATCGGCCCGGCACCGGTAATCAGTACGTCTTCACCGACCATATCATAGGATAAAGCGGTATGCGTGGCATTGCCGAAAGGATCCATAATCGCGCCGAGTTCGTCGGTAACTTTATCCGGCAGCTTATACAGATTGGCGGCGGGAATTGACAGATATTCGGCAAAACACCCTTGACGGTTGACGCCGATCCCCATGGTATTGCGGCAGAGGTGGCGTTTGCCGGCACGGCAGTTGCGGCAGTGGCCGCAAACGACATGGCCTTCGCCGGAAACACGGTCGCCAACCTTATACCCTTTAACTTCTTTGCCGAGTTCGACAATTTCACCGGCAAATTCATGACCGACAACCATCGGCACCGGAATCGTCGCCTGCGACCATTCGTCCCAATTGTAAATATGGACGTCGGTTCCGCAGATTGCGGTCTTTTTGATTTTGACCAGAACGTCATTGACGCCGATTTCGGGCATCGGCACGTCTTCCATCCAAATGCCTTCTTTAGGATATTTTTTCATTAAAGACTTCATGGACTTTCTCCTTATTTGATGATGCCGAGTTCTTTGCCGACTTCGGTAAAGGCGTTAATGGCGCGGTCGATTTCGGCGCGGCTGTGCGCTGCCGACATCTGGGTGCGGATACGAGCCTGTCCCTGCGGAACAACCGGGAAAGAGAAACCGATTACATAAATGCCTCTTTCGAGCATTTTATCGGCCATCTGCGAAGCCAGTTTGGCATCGCCGATCATAACCGGAATAATCGGATGTCCGGCACCGGCAAGTTTAAAGCCGCGCTTGGTCATTTCTTCACGGAAATAACGGCTGTTATCCTCAAGTTTCTTACGCAGTTCGCCGCCGCTGCTCAGCATTTCAAACACTTTAATCGAAGTTGCGGTAATCACCGGCGCCAAAGTGTTGGAGAACAGATACGGACGCGAACGCTGGCGCAGCCATTCGACAATTTCCTTCCGGCCGGAAGTATAACCGCCGGAAGCGCCGCCCAAAGCTTTGCCGAGCGTGCCGGTAATGATGTCGACACGGCCTTCGACGCCGCAATATTCCGGCGTACCGCGGCCGTTGGCACCGACAAAACCGACGGCGTGAGAATCGTCAACCATAACCAGGGCATTGTATTTATCGGCCAAATCACAGATTGACTTCAAATCGGCGATTACACCGTCCATTGAGAAAACGCCGTCAGTGGCAATCAGCTTAAAGCGGGCGCCGTCGGCATCTGCCTGTTTGAGGCAGTTTTCAAGTTCTTCCATATTGTTATTGGCATAGCGGTAACGTTTGGCTTTGCTTAAACGGACACCGTCAATGATGCTGGCATGATTGAGCGCATCGGAAATGATGGCGTCTTCGGCTTCCAACAGCGTTTCAAACAAACCGCCGTTGGCATCAAAACAAGATGAATAAAGAATCGTGTCATCGGTTTTTAAGAAATTGCTGATGGTCTTTTCCAGTTCTTTATGAATAGTCTGGGTACCGCAGATAAAACGAACCGAAGACATTCCGTAACCGTATTTTTGCACAGCCGCGGCGGCAGTATCAACCAATTCCCGGTTATTGGCCAGACCGAGGTAGTTATTGGCGCAAAAGTTGATAACTTTGCTGCCGTCGGTCAAACCGATTTCCGCCTGCTGAGGCGTAGCGATAATCCGCTCGGCCTTATAAGTGCCGGCAGTTTTGACATCACTGATTTTCTGATTGAGATGGGTGAGAAATTCCTTATTCATTTCGTGTTCCTCATTGTGGTTAAGTTACCTGTTCAGTGTCTGCTTTCTTGAGCTTGGAGTCAACCGATATCGGACTCTTATCGGCAGGAGTCTGCTTTTTTGTTACAGTGATGAAACGTTTTGTGTTTTGCATTTCAACATAAAATTTTTTACTATCGGGACAGTTAAAACTTAAAACAAAGGAACTGACTATGACCAATAAACCTTCTAAACCGATTAATCTTTTTGACGTTCAGGCTTCTCAGAAGATTATCGGACAGGAAAAATTCTTAAACGCCTTTCAGACGATTTTAAATCACGGCGGCTATGCCCAGGGTCCGGAATGCCGCGAACTCGATGCAAAACTGGCCGCCTATTCCGGCGTAAAATTCTGCAACACCTGCTCTTCGGGCACCGACGCCTTGATTTTGCCGTTGATGGCCTGGGGGGTTAAACCCGGCGACGCCGTCTTTGTTTCTTCGTTTACGTTTGTCGCTTCGGCCGAAGCTGCCGCCATTCTCGGCGCTACGCCGATATTCGTCGACTCCTGCGAAGATACTTATAATATGGATCCCAAAGATCTGGAAAAAGCCATCAACGAAGTTAAAAAAGAAGGCAAGCTGAATTTGAAGGCGGTTATTGCCGTCGATATTTTCGGCAACCCCGCCGACTATGACGAAATTATGCGCATTGCCCACGCCAACGGCATGAAAGTTTTGTCAGACGCCGCTCAGAGCTATGGTTCAAAATATAAAGGCAAAACTTCGGGAAGCATTGCCGACATGACCGCAACCAGCTTCTATCCGACCAAACCGCTGGCCTGTTACGGCGACGGCGGCGCCTGCTTTACCAACAGCGAAAGCGAAGACGCGATGATTAAATCAAGCCGCGTTCACGGTATGAGCCCCGAAGACCATTATGACAATGTCCGTCTCGGCCTGACCGCGCGCATGGACTCTTTCCAGGCTGCCGTTGTTTTGCAAAAACTGACCGTTTTTGAAAAAGAACTGGTTGAAAGAGAAAAAATCGCCAAACGTTATGATACCGAACTGAGCAGCTATTTCAGAAAACAGCGCGTTCTCGACAACTGCAAATCGGCTTACGGCCTGTATACGATCAATTGCGACGACCGTGACGAGCTGATGGCTTATCTGAAAGAAAACGGCATCCCCTGCGGCGCTTATTATCCGCGCCCGGTTCATACCCAGACGGCTTATGCCAAATGGAACACCCGTTCCCTGCCGGATTGCGAAAAACTTTCAAAAACGGTTCTGAGCATTCCGATGCACCCGTATCTGGATACCGAAAGCATGGATTATATCATCAACACGATGAATGCGTTTGCTGCCAATAAAAGCAGCAAAGCAGCCTAAATTTTCCGGCTTAATCTGAAAAATAAAACCTCCCGTACGGGAGGTTTTATTTTTTTATCTTTTATTATCCGCCGGAAGCGGTTTCAGACTGTTATCAATATAACTCTTAATATCCGCCCCGAAAGTCTGCGAGATATATTTGGTCAGATCGCTGGGTTTTTCCTGATAGCGGTCGGCTACGCCCTGGGCACGCAGCAAATCTTCAATTTTCAGGCGCGGCTCTATCGTGTCGCGCTGTTCGGCTGCCTCCGGCGCGCCGCGGACGGCGGCCAGATTATAAAGGATATGCGCGGTATAATAATCCAAGGTATAGCGTTTGCCTTCAACCAAAATACTGCCCAAGGCCGTCATGGCGTTGACATTTCCCTGCGCTACGGCTTTATTGAGAGTTTTGACCGCATTGCCGTAATTCTGCGGCACCCCCCAGCCGTTAAGATATAAACCGGCAAGAATATATTGCGCGTCATCATAACCGGCATCGGCAGAGATCTTGATTAAATCAAAAGCTTTTTTATAATCCTGCGGCACAATAAAACCGCGATAATAGGCATAGCCGAGCATAAAGGCTGCGGTCGGATTATTGACCTTGGCGGCACGCTCGAAAAGCTCAATGGCTTTGCGGTTGTCTTTAATGACCCCGCTGCCGGTCAGATAAAGGAACCCGAGATTAACTGCCGCTTCAGTGTTGCCGGCGGCGACGGCTTTTTCAAAAGTTTCGGCAGCCTTGGTTAAATTGCGTTCAGTACCTATCCCGCTGTAATATAAGCTGCCGAGGTTATTTATCGCCACATTGTCCCCCTGAGCGGCAGCCTGCTTGTAATAATTAAAAGCCTTGACGTAGTCGATATCTACCCCTTCAACACCGTACAAATACATATAGCCGAGCGTCAGCTGCGCATCAAGGCTGCCTTCGCCGGCTTCGCGGGTTAGTTTTTGCAGCGGTGTTTCTTCCGGAGTCTGCGGGGCGGGCGCGTCCGGTTTGCCGGCGGTTTCTTCACCGCCTTTTTTGCCGAAAGAAAAATTAAAAAAGGAAAAAAGACCGTCTTTTTCGGCAGTATCGGCCGCAGCGGCCGGAGCAGCATGCGGCGGCAGCGCGGACGGTTTTTCCGCGGCAGTTTCCGCTTCAACCTGACTTTCCTCGGCGGCCATCAGATTAAAACCTTCCTGCGCCGAAACCGGGCTGCTGATTCCTAATCCCAGAAGGACTGCCAAAGCCGATACTGATTTTTTCATTGAGTCTTCTCCTCTTTTGCAAACTGGTTTAAACATAATCAAACAAATGATTTTCTGCAATATAAAAAAGAGCGGAGATAAAAAAAGAGCGGCCAGGCCGCTCTTTGTGGTTTTGACTGCAGTATTAAAACAGACGCAGTACCGACTGGGCGGCCTGAGAAGCCAAACTCAAAGAGTTGACCGCAAGCTGCTGCCTGGTCTGCAAAGCCAGCATATTGGCAGATTCTTCGTTCATATCCGCCAAGGTCAGCTTGTCGGCGCCTTCTTCAAGAACGTTAATCAGGTTTTCGGTAAAATCTTCACGATTTTGCACAATGCTGTAGTTGTTACCGAAGTCGGTTGCATAAGCACGCAAGGTGCTGATGGCCGCTTCAATTTCGGTAATGGAATCTTCCATATCGGTATCGGACTGCCAGCCGTTTTTGGCGGCATGAATGCCCAGTCCTTCCGAATCGGCCTCGACGCCTTTGACTTCAATAAATGAAGAACGGTCTTCGTTAAAGATAACTTTCAGATTGTTCTTCTGTAACAAGTTAACGCCTTTGTAGCCGGAATCGGCGGCAAGCTGGTCAATCTGAGTCAGAATTGAATCAAACTGCGCGGCGGATTTGATTCGGTTAGAATTATTTTTAGAGGCCGTGCCGCTGACTTTGGAAAATTCTCCGCTGCCTTCAATTTTAACCTCATATCCCTCTTTGGCAACGACACTCAAATTGCCGTCGGGATCAAACGCCAGTTTTTCAATGCCTTCCATACCTCCGAAACCGCCGGAAACCACTCCTCCCGTTTCCGCATGAGCCTCCGTAATTTTACCCTGAACCGCGGCGGCATCAACTGCTGCCGTGGTATCAATAGTCAGTTCTTTAGCTGCAACTTCATTGCCTTCGGGGCCGGTAATGGTGATTTTTAATTTGGCAACCGCATCTTTAGCTAACGCCGTTATACCGCTGATGGAGGCATCTTTGGGTTTGTTGGCTTCATCGCGGGCAGAATTTGCCAGCGCTTTAGCCTGCTCGGCAAAGGTGGTAATGGCTTCAATGCCTTCATCGGCCGCTTTAATGGTCTGAATACCCTGACCCATGCTGTCAAGCAGCGCGCCCAGATCACTGGCGCGATTGTTCAGAGAAGCGGCGGTATAATAAGAGGACGGATTGTCAATCGCGCTGTTGACCTTTTTACCGGTCGACAAACGTTCCTGAGTGACATCCATCAGACTTTGCGTATTCTGCAAAGAGAGCAAGTTTGAACGCATACTTGCGGTTAATGAGATATCTGACATTATTTTTCTCCAATACTGTAGAGTTTTTTATCGGCGGGTACTCCCGCTTAAAAACCATGCTTTAACAATTTAATTTTACCTGAACATTCTAATATTCCAAGAAGAATTTAACCTTTAAATTTATATTATAAATAAATTATTGACGGGGAATGTTTTTTTGTCGAAAAACAAATAAGGCGGCCGAAGCCGCCTTAAGGTAAGTCTATGAAATTTTAGAATAACCTCAGAACCGACTGGGCGGCCTGAGAAGCCAGGCTCAAAGAGTTGACCGCAAGCTGCTGTCTGGTCTGCAGAGCCAGCATATTGGCCGATTCTTCGTTCATATCCGCCAAGGTCAACTTGTCAGCGCCTTCGGTCAGAACGTTAATCAGGTTTTCGGTAAAGTCTTCACGATTTTGCACAATGCTGTAATTGTTACCGAAGTCGGTCGCATAAGCACGCAAGGTGCTGATGGCACTTTCAACCGCGGTAATTGCATCGTCAATATCTTTATCTTCCTGCCATTCGCCGACTGCCTTGTCGATTTTCAGGCCTTGAGAGCTGGCATCAACGCCTTTAACTTCAATAGAAGAAGAGCGGTCTTCATTAAAGACAACTTTCAGGCTGTTTGACTGCAGCAGGTTAACGCCTTTATAGCCCGAGTCGGCGGCCAGCTGGTCAATCTGCGTCAGAATTGAATCAAACTGGGCGGCGGATTTGATGCGGCTGGTATTGATTTCATGACGGCCGGCGGTTGCCTCATCTTTCAAACCGGCAAAAGCGCCGGCTGAATTCGTCATTTTAATTTCGTAACCGCGCTTAACCTCAACAACCAGATTGCCGTTATTGTCAAAAGAAGCCGATTCAATACGAGCGTCTTCTTTCATCTTATTGACTATTTCCGTCTCGGTTTCGGCTTTGTTCTTTCCGTCGGTAATTGTGAAGTTAATCAGGCTTTCAGGGGCGTCTTCACCGATCTCATAAATTGAAAATTCAAATGTATCGGCAGCGGCGCTGCTATAGTCATCGGCCAGTTTGAAAGCCGTTACCGATTTGATGTTTTTTACGGCTTCGTCGCGGGCAGTGTTAGCCAAAGCTTTCGCCTGTTCGGCAAAAGAAGTAATCGCTTCTATCCCTTCGTCGGCAGCTTTAATGGTTTGAATGCCCTGCCCCATGCTGTCGAGCAGCGCGCTTAAGTCGCCGGCACGGTTTGTCAGGGATTGGGCGGTGTAGTAAGAAGACGGATTGTCGATCGCGCTGTTAACCTTTTTACCGGTCGACAGACGTTCCTGAGTCATATCCATCAAAGATTGAGTATTTTGTAGTGACAACAAGTTGGAACGCATACTTGCCGTCAATGATATATCTGACATTTTCTTTCTCCAATACTGTGGATACACCTGTACGCCTTTACTCTCGTACAAGATTTATTATAACACAAAAACAGAGCCTGCTCAATGTTTTTGTATTGATTTTACTTTAAGGCAAAGTAATGAAAAAATAGTTAAGTATAAAAAAAACGGCCATATCGGCCGTTTTTTGTAAAGATATTTTCTCTTTTTAGGAGAAAAGCCGCAGAACCGACTGGGCGGCCTGAGAAGCCAAACTCAAAGAGTTGACCGCAAGCTGCTGTCTGGTCTGCAAAGCCAGCATGTTGGCTGATTCTTCGTTCATATCGGCCAGAGTCAACTTGTCAGCGCCTTCTTCAAGAACGTTAATCAGGCTTTCGGTAAAGTCTTCACGATTCTGAATAATGCTGTAGTTGTTACCGAAGTCAGTCGCCATCGCGCGCAGAGTATTAATGGCATCTTCAACCGCGGTGATCGCAGCGTCAACATCGTCATTAGACTGCCAGCCGTTAGCGGCTTTTTCAAGCTGCAGGCCTTTAGAGCTGGCGTCAACACCGATGACTTCAATGGTCGACGAACGGTCTTCGTTAAAGACAACTTTCAAATTGTTCAACTGCAGCAGGTTAACACCTTTATAGCCGGAGTCGGCAGCCAGTTCATCAATCTGTTCCAAAATCAAATCAAACTGCGCGGCAGATTTAATACGATTTTCATTGCCGTTATTAGCGGCCGTCGATGTAACCTTATTGGCAAAAGCTCCGGCAGTAGAAGTAACTTCAATCTTATACCCAACATCAGCCTCAACCGTAACTTTACCATCTTCAACTGCGGCGCCTTTCACACCGGCACCAGTCAACGCGGCAGCCAGCGCTGTCAAAGTTGCAGCTTTATCGTCATCTTCTGTAGCAGCAAACTCAATTTCACGCGTTGTACCGTCAGCGATATTAGTTACCGTAAATGTAATTTTATCGGCATCAGCGGCAGCCCCGGTATAAGTATCATCAACCGTCAGTTCAACGGAACCTTTAACATTTTTAACGGCTTCGTCACGGGCGGTGTTGGCCAAAGCTTTCGCCTGCTGGGCAAAAGCCGTAATAGCCTCAATGCCTTCGTTGGCAGCTTTAATGGTCTGAATGCCCTGTCCCATGCTGTCGAGCAGCGCGTTTAAGTCGCTGGCGCGGTTGTTCAATGAAGCGGCAGTATAATAAGAGGACGGGTTGTCAATCGCACTGTTAACCTTTTTACCGGTTGACAGACGCTCCTGAGTCATATCCATCAGGCTCTGAGTATTCTGCAGTGATAACAAATTCGAGCGCATACTTGCTGTTAATGAAATGTCAGCCATAATTTTCTCTCCCTGCCTCTTAGCTATTCGCAATCCGCATAACCGGAGGCTTCAATAATGCGGCTTCGGCCAAGAAACCGTTTTGTTAAAGCATTTGTTAGACTAAAATTAACCTTCTTTTAACAGTTTATCAAGTTTTTTCTGCAAATTGCGCAAAATTGTGAAAAACTTTTTTTGCATATAAGAAAAAGAGCGGCGAAACGCCGCTCTTTTTTAACTTCCGAACTGTGACTAGAACAGTCTCAGAACCGACTGGGCAGCCTGAGAAGCCAAGCTCAAAGAGTTGACCGCAAGCTGTTGTCTGGTCTGCAGAGCCAGCATGTTGGCCGATTCTTCGTTCATGTCGGCCAAAGTCAGCTTATCGGCGCCTTCGGTCAGAACGTTAATCAGGTTTTCGGTAAAGTCTTCACGATTTTGAACAATGCTGTAGTTGTTACCGAAGTCGGTTGCATAAGCACGCAAAGTGCTGATGGCACTTTCAACCGCGGTAATTGCATCGTCAATATCGCTATCTGTCTGCCATCCGCCGACAGCCTTGTCGATTTTCAGGCCTTGAGAGCTGGCATCAACGCCTTTAACTTCAATAGAAGAAGAGCGGTCTTCGTTAAAGACAACTTTCAGGCTGTTTGACTGCAGCAGGTTAACGCCTTTATAGCCGGAGTCGGCGGCCAACTGGTCAATCTGCGTCAGGATCGAGTCAAACTGAGCGGCCGATTTTACGCGGTTGGCATTACCGTTGCTGGCAGCGGTCGAACCGGTTACAGAAGCCGTCATACCGGCGCCTTCTTTTGATTTGACTTCAATTTTATAACCAAGCTCGGCTTCAATTTCCAATTTGCCGTCGGCATAGGTCGCACCTTTTACGCCATCACCGGTCACGGCCGCAGCGATAGCTCCGCCCATGGCATCTCCGGTCGCATCAGCAGTAGCCGTGAAAGCAATATCACGAGTTGTGCCGTCGGCCAGATTTGTTACGGTAAAGGTGATTTTATCATTGGCAGTTGCTTTAAAACCGTCGGCAAACTTGAATTCAACGGAACCTTTGGTATCTTTAACGGCTTCGTCGCGGGCGGTATTGGCCAAAGCCTTAGCCTGTTCGGCAAAAGCGGTAATCGCTTCAATACCTTCGTCGGCGGCTTTAATGGTCTGAATTCCCTGCCCCATGCTGTCGAGCAGCGCGCTTAAGTCGCTGGCGCGGTTATTCAAAGAAGCGGCGGTGTAATAAGAAGACGGATTGTCGATCGCGCTGTTAACCTTTTTACCGGTTGACAGACGTTCCTGGGTCATATCCATCAAAGACTGAGTGTTTTGCAAAGAAAGCAAGTTGGAACGCATACTTGCTGTTAATGATATATCTGACATGGTTTTTCTCCAAATACTGTGGACATTGCTTGTCCGGGTTTACTCCCGTACAAGATTTATATTAGCACAAAAATACCCCTTTGCCAAGAGTAATTTGTCATTTCATCTAAACAGAAGATAGATAACAAATGGTTAACGGTTTAAAATAAAATAAAAAAAGAAAGACACCGCCGGCATCTTTCTTTTGATTATGCTTTTTCAGAACAGTCTCAGAACCGACTGGGCAGCCTGAGAAGCCAAGCTCAGAGAGTTGACCGCGAGCTGCTGCCTGGTCTGCAGAGCCAGCATATTGGCCGATTCTTCGTTCATATCCGCCAAGGTCAGCTTGTCGGCGCCTTCGGTCAGAACGTTAATCAGGTTTTCGGTAAAGTCTTCGCGATTCTGTATAATGCTGTAATTATTACCAAAATCGGTCGCCATCGCACGCAGACTGTTAATGGCGTCTTCGACCGCAGTTATGGCGGCGTCGATATCATTATTATCCTGCCATTGGTTGGCGGCTTTGCTCAGTCCCAGGCCTTCGGAACTTGCGTTTACGCCCTTTACCTCAATCGAGGAAGAACGGTCTTCGTTGAAAACGACTTTCAGGTTATTTGACTGCAGCAGGTTAACCCCCTTATAACCCGAGTCGGCAGCCAGCTGATCAATCTGGGACAGTATCGAGTCGAACTGTGTCGCCGATTTGACCCGGTTGGCGCTGTAAGCCGAGGCTTGTGCCGCTTCAACCGCCGCATAGTCTCCGGTACCGCCGGTGATTTTGACGGTATATCCGGTAGCGGCCGAAACGACCAGATTTCCCTCATCATCAAAAGAGGCGTCGGCTACCCCGTCCAAAGCCTTGGTATCGGTAATGATTTTGGTTTTTGCCGCGTCAACGGCCGTGGAGTCGGCAATCGTAACTTCATGATCAACCGAATTGCCGGCCGAGTCGGTTATGGTAAAGGTTATTTTGGATTCCTGAGTCGTTTCCGCTGCCGCCAAACCGGCAATTTTGGCTTCGACCGGCTTAATTGCCTCATCACGGGCGGTGTTGGCCAAAGCCTTAGCCTGCTGGGCAAAAGCCGTAATGGCTTCAATACCTTCGTTGGCGGCTTTAATGGTCTGAATTCCCTGCCCCATGCTGTCGAGCAGCGCGCTTAAGTCGCTGGCACGGTTGTTCAGCGAGGCGGCCGTATAATAAGAAGAAGGATTATCAATTGCCGAGTTAACTTTTTTGCCGGTCGACAGACGCTCCTGCGTCATATCCATCAGGCTCTGCGTATTTTGCAAGGACAGCAGGTTAGACCGCATACTTGCCGTTAGAGAAATATCTGCCATGTCTTTTTCCTTAAACTGCGGAAATTAAACTAAAAAGCTATTGCTTATACTTTTTATATAGACATTGATCCCAAGCTTTCAAGAGCCGGCGCAGACATAAGAAAAGAGCGGCATTGCTGCCGCCCTCCCCTTGTTGTATTACCATCCTTGCGACTAGAACAGTCTCAAAACCGACTGAGCGGCCTGAGAAGCCAAGCTCAAAGAGTTGACCGCAAGCTGCTGTCTGGTCTGCAAAGCCAGCATGTTGGCCGATTCTTCGTTCATATCCGCCAAGGTCAGCTTGTCAGCGCCTTCTTCAAGAACGTTAATCAGGTTTTCGGTGAAGTCTTCACGATTTTGAACAATGCTGTAGTTGTTACCGAAGTCGGTCGCATAAGCACGCAAGGTGCTGATAGCGTCTTCAACAGCGGTAATCGCATTATCAATATCCTGATCCGTCTGCCATCCGCCGACAGCCTTTCCGATTTTCAGACCTTCGGAGCTGGCATCAACACCGACAACTTCGATAGAAGAAGAACGGTCTTCGTTGAAGACAACTTTCAGGTTGTTCGACTGCAGCAGGTTAACGCCTTTATAGCCGGAGTCGGCAGCCAGCTGGTCAATCTGAGCCAGAATCGAGTCGAACTGGGCGGCAGATTTAACGCGGTTGGCGCTGCCGTTATTGGCAGCAGTTGACGTAACCTTATCGGCAAAAGCACCGGCACCGGCCTTAACTTCAATCTTATACCCGGCAGCGGCTTCAATCGAAATCTTGCCGTCGGCAGCCTCAGCGCCGGCAACTCCGTCTTTACCGGCAAGCGCCGTTGCAAGAGTTTCCAGAGTCGTCTCGGCATCTTCACTGGCTGTTGCACCAATTTCAACCTCTTCACTGGTACCGTCGACTACGTTTGTAATCGTAAACGTAATTTTATCGGCGGCAGCTGCGGTATAACCATCGGCAAATTCAATTTCGACAGAACCTTCGGTGACTTTGATGGCTTCGTCACGGGCCGTATTGGCCAAAGCTTTAGCCTGTTCGGCAAAAGCGGTAATCGCTTCAATACCTTCATCGGCAGCTTTAATGGTTTGAATACCCTGGCCCATGCTGTCCAACAGGGCGCTTAAGTCGCTGGCGCGGTTGTTCAGAGAAGCCGCGGTATAGTAAGACGACGGGTTATCAATCGCCGAGTTTACCTTTTTACCAGTAGACAAACGCTCCTGAGTCATATCCATAAGGCTCTGGGTGTTTTGCAAGGATAGCAGGTTTGAACGCATACTTGCTGTAAGTGATATATCAGACATTTTCTTTACTCCAATTCTGTGGAAATTAACCCCTATACCGTCTTAAACGATACAAGGTTAATTATAGCATAAAAAAGACATGGTTTCAATGCCTTTTATATACTTTAATTCTAAAGAATCAGGAGTAAATAAAACGTTAACCTCCCGAACTTTTGTCCATAATCAGCAGAAAGCTATAGACAGAGCCGGAAACAACGCTTATGCCTGCAGGGTTTCGCCGAATAATTCCTGCTCTTTTTTAATCAGCCTGTCGGCATTTTTAATAGCGGCGTAATAGTCATTATTAATGACATTTTCGGTAACCGGCGCGATGAAAGGTATCAGACTCGGCGCGGCGTTTTGCAGGTCGCGGACATATTCGAGATAAAGCTTCTGCAGTTCGGCAGAACCTTTGGAAAGATACATCTGCTGAACGACAAAATAAATCCGCTTCGAGGGCGTGTTGGCCTCGGCTTCGCGCAGAATAAACTTTTCGCGCAGAATCGGCACGTTGCCCTCAATGTAAAAACGGGTTCTTTCACCGTCATTGGTGATGATAGATTCCCCGATAATAATGCTTTCATGGGGTTTTAGTTCGATTTTCAAAGGCATATAACCGCCCTCCCGAAGATAATTGGTTTGTAAAAGTTGCGCTGATTATATAATCATTTATTTTTTTTGCAATTCTTTATTTTCTTTGTTATAAGAAAAATCGTTTTGAGTCAATAAGGTGAAGAATATGCCCGAAGCGCCGATCTATGCCCTGAAAAACGCCGAACTGAGCTTCGGCAGCAATCATCTGTTTACCGACGTCGATTTATATATAAACCGCGGCGACAAAATTTCACTGGTCGGCCGCAACGGCTGCGGGAAATCAACCCTGCTGAAAGTTATCGCCGGCGAAATCGACCCCGACAACGGCGAAATTTTTATCCAGCCGGGAATTAAAACCGGATATATGCCCCAGGACCCGGATTTTTCGGCTTATGCGACCCTGAAAGAAATTATTGCCGACGGGCTCGACGGCGAACAGGAATATAAGGCCGATATTCTGATTGACCGCCTCAGCATTGCCGCCGGACAGAGCCCGGCAACGGCTTCGGGCGGCGAAAAACGCAAAGCGGCTCTGGCCCGCGCGCTGGTCGGCGAACCCGACATTCTGCTTTTGGACGAACCGACCAATCATCTCGACCTGCCGACCATCGAAATTCTTGAAAAAATTATTGCCGAATTCAAAGGCGCGGTTATCGTCATCTCTCACGACCGAAAATTTTTAAGCAATGTTTCAGGCGTGACTTTCTGGCTCGACCGCGGCTGTCTTCGCCGCAACAACAAAGGCTTCAAATATTTTGAAGAATGGCAGGACCAGGTTATCGAACAGGAAATTATCGAACAGAAAAACCTCAATAAAAAAATCGAGGAAGAGACCGAATGGCTGCACAAAGGCGTGACGGCGCGGCGGCGGCGCAATATGGGACGGCTGAGACGCCTGCAGCAGCTGCGGCAGGAAAGGCGCGAACAAATCAAACAGATCGGCAGCGTTAATTTGAGCGTTGACGAAGGCGATTTCCGTTCCCGACTCGTGATTGAAGCCAAACATATCTGCAAAGCTTTCGGCGAGCGCGAAATTGTCAAAGATTTTTCGACCCGGATCATCAAAGGCAACAAAATCGGCATCGTCGGCCCCAACGGCGCCGGAAAAACTACGCTTATCAAACTTTTAACCAAGCGTCTGGCTCCCGACGGCGGCAGCGTGCGGCTGGGCAAAAATCTGGAAGAAGCCTATTTCGACCAGAACCGCATCACCCTTGACCCAAAGAAAACCTTATGGCAGACACTCTGCGACAAAGGCGACCATATTATGGTACAGGGGCAATATCGGCATGTGGTGGCTTATCTCAAAGATTTTCTGTTTCGCCCCGATCAGGCGCATTGTCCGGTCGCGGCTTTGTCGGGCGGCGAGAAAAACCGGCTGATGCTGGCGGTTTCGCTGGCCAAGGCTTCTAATTTTCTGGTGCTGGACGAGCCAACCAATGATTTGGACATGGATACGCTGGATCTGCTGCAGGAAGTTTTGGACGATTACCAGGGCACAATTTTAATTGTCAGCCATGACCGCGATTTTCTTGACCGGGTGGTTACGTCGGTCATTTATATGCCCGGAGACGGCACGGTTTTTGAAAACGCCGGCAGCTACAGCGATCTGTTGGAAAAACTGAAAGACAAACCCCCGGTCAAAAATGACGCGAAAAAAACGCCGCCGAAATCTCCGGAGAAAAAAGAAGAAAACCGCAAACCGGCCAGACTCAGCTATAACCAGCAGCGGGCGCTGGAAGTCCTGCCGCAGGAAATCGAGGCTCTGGAAGCCGAAAACCGCGCGATTGAAAATGAACTGGCCGACCCGGCGCTGTATCAGCAAAATCCGCAGCGGTTTAACGAGCTGAGCCTGAAACTGGCCGACAACCGGCAGGCAATTGAGGATAAGGAAAGCCAATGGCTGGAAATCCAGCTGCTGGCCGAAAGTCTGGGCTAATCAGAAAAAGCCGAGAAAATGCAGGATTAAGCCGATAACAACCAGCTCCGCCAAAATCACCAGATAAAAATCGGTGCGAAAAGATTTCTTTTTGGTTTTGTGTTTAAAAAATCTCTGGGCAACCAGCGCGCCGCTCCAGCCGCCGAGAAACTCCAGCGCATGAAGGTCGGCTTCGGGAATGCGCCAGGCGCCTCTGACCGCCGCCCGTTTATCAACCCCGTAGGCAATAAAGGTGACGATGTTGATTGAAACCAGCTGAAAGACGATAAACAGCAACAGGGTTTTGCTGCCGAACACCGAGGCGCGGAACCAGTGGGTTTCGATATAATAGGCGGCGCCGATTACCAAAGCGGCGTGCAGAATATAAAAACGGTTGCGCTGCAGCGGGCGGAACAAAGCCAACAGCCCGAGAAGAATGATGCTGTATGTAATGACCATGGTTACGGAAATCTCCTAAATCGGGGATATTATTAGCGGAAAATCTTAAAAAAGCAAATAGTGAATAAATAAAAAAAGATAATGTTAAAAAGTAAAAATGGCTTTATAGTAGTTTCAGACTATTTTTTATGAGGGAAAACCGCCATGAAGAAAATTTTGTCGGCCGCCTGCGGCATTCTGCTGGTTTGCAGCTGCGATTTAATGAACCGCCAACCCCAAACCCGCTGGGAAAATGATGACATCTATTATGAACAGGCTTTTTATACCGACACCGTCGCGCCGAAAGTTTATGCCGTTGTCGCGGCACGGGCTACCAACAAAATGCTGGATCAGACGGCAACGCTGACAGCCAAGACGCCGCGGCCGCGTTTGTATATTAAAGATATGCAGATTCTTGACGCCAACCTGCCCGACGGTTTTGCCTATGCCGGCAAAGTGACCCGCGATATTATTGACGGTTCGCAGACTTTTACGCCGGTCAATAATTACGGCGAAGCCGATTATGCGCTGGAAATTATTGTCGACGGCGCTACGAATCCCGGCGCGGAAACACCGATCGTCATCTATACGCTGCGCCTGCTCGACCGCAACGGCACGCCGCAGGGACAATGGTCGGAAAACATCAAACAGATCCGCAACGATGACCGCAGCTGGTGGTAAATGAAAAAACTTGCCCGTTTCATCGCTTTTCTGATGCTGCTGCCCGGTATCGCCGCGGCGGAAAGCGAAGAAGTGGCGATTGACAGCAGTTCGCTTGACGAGGACGCGATCGCCGTTTATGCCTCGGCTTGCGAGAAAATCAAAGACAGCGAGGCAAAATCTTCCGTCAGGGTGCGGGCCACCGACAAAGCCGCTTTCAGCGCGGTGGAAAGCATTTCGCTGCTGAACGAAATCAAGAACAGCACCAATCCGCATGATTTTAACGTGTTGGTTTATAATCTGGTAGATAATTATCTGGAAGACATGAATGTCCGCACTACCCGGCAGGACGAGGAGCAGGTCTGCGTCGAGGTGACCGGATATATCAAAGACACTTATATTCTTGATGCGGTTAATAATGCCCAAAATGACAACAAGCTGCAAATCAAAAACCAAGAAGAAGCGGAAGAAAAAGCGCTTCAGCCGCAAGCGCCGGCAGAAAAGCCGTTAAAGCCGGCGGACGAACCCCCGGCGGCGGAAAACGACAAGCGCGCGCTGGTTTACATTGCCCCGGCCAAATTCTATAACGGCACGGTTTCGGAACAGCATGCGGGAATTTTGAAAGAAATGTTCCGGCCGTCAAAATACCTTTATATTACCGAACAGAGCGAGCTGGCCGATTATATTATCCGGCCGCAGGTGCTGCGCGCCAAAGTCGACCCGATTAACAGCAATACCAACCGGCTGCAGATGGTGGTTTCGGTCAGCGGCGAATTTGTCGACAAAGAATCGACCACGACCGAACATCAAAACCGTTTTGTGCTTTTTTCCAGCGACGACAACGAACAGAGTGTCGCCGCGGATTTATTGAAAAAGCTGCTGGAAAAAGCGGCCGAACCGATATTTAATAAAATTGAAAACAGCGAAAGAAAGAAGCAGTCAAACGCTTTCCTTCCCGATATTATTACGCCGGCGGTTCCTGCCGTTCAGCCGTAACCCGAGCCGGATGCGCCGCAACGCTGCGGACGACGACCGACAGGTTGTTGGCCCTTTTAACCCCGACCGAGGCGCAGTAGGCGTTTATTTTAACTTCGAGTTCCGATTTCAGCATTGAGCCGCGCGCGCTTTCATCATCAAGATAAAGCACCAGTTCCAGATCGGTAAAGCCGCGGTCGTTATACAGCTGATAGCCATAGCCGCAAAGCGCTGATTTGGCATTGTCGAGAATCAGGCGCTGGATATTTTTAAAATGCTCGCCGTAATTCATCAGCCGGTAAACTTCGATAAAATCAAACAGCATATCTTCGCGGCGCGGCGCATGCGGCGAAGAAGTTAATTTTTCCATAAATTTGATACTGCCGCCGATAATGGTGAATTTCAACATCACCGGATAGAAAAACGGCAGCGCGGCGGCCAGATTTTCAAACCGCGGCTTGAGCAGAACCGAAGCCATTTCCAACAATCCCAAATCAAGCAGGCTGTCAATATAGGCTTCTTCAAAAACATCATCCAGACTGCCGCCGATTTCCCAGATTTGCTCGGCGGTTGCCACGGCCTTATTGCGGTCGCCGAGCATTATTTTAACCCGCAGAAGAATAATCAGGCCGCGCAAATCCTGCTGAAAACGGTTCAGCAGTTTGTAAACCGACTGCTCAACCGCGGTAATGCCGCCGATATCGCCGTAAGGCATACGATCGAGCTGATAAAGCAGGCCGCCGAATTCTTCCGCGGGGTTTAAGGTTTCGTCTTCGTCAGTCATGTTTTTACTCCGCAAAAGTTTTTTCCAGCATAAAGGTTACCGGGCCGTCATTAATCAGCTCAACCTGCATATCGGCCTGAAAAATGCCGGT
>CALXTG010000027.1 GCA_944391355.1 uncultured Alphaproteobacteria bacterium | reverse complement strand
TGTCATTCTCCGGCTTGACCGGAGAATCCAGGTAATAAAAGAAGCCTTATTAGTAAACCTGGACCCTCGGGTCAAGCCCGAGGGTGACAGAAAAAGAAAAGTCCGAGCATGACAAGTAAGGGGAAAGTCCGAGTATGACAATTAAGGGGAAAGTCCGAGGGTGACAAGTGAAAGATAGGGTTTAACCTTGCCTTTCCTTGTCATTCTCCGGCTTGACCGGAGTGTCCCTCCCCTCTCTGTCATTCTCCGGCTTGACCGGAGTGTTCCTCCCCCTACCGTCATTCTCCGGCTTGACCGGAGTGTCCTTCCCCTCTCTGTCATTCTCCGGCTTGACCGGAGAATCCAGGTATTAAAACTAGCTTTATTATTGACCTGGATGCTCGGATCAAGTCCGAGCATGACAAGTAAGGGGAAAGTCCGAGGGTGACAATTAAGGGTCAAGCCCACATCTGCCGGTAAAAAAGCTTAAGCCGGGAATGTCCGGGGAAAAAAGAAAGCCGTGGATAATCTGAGAAAATTACAATTATTTTTTCAGCAGCTCGGAGGCTATCGGGCGCTTTTCATAAAGGCTGGCCGGTTTAATAAAGCTGGGCATTACGTCAAAGTCCGCTTCAATCTTCTTTTCTTCAGGCAGCACGACTTTATTCAAAGCAATCGATTTCGCCTGATACAGGCAATCGAACCCGGGAACTTTATCATAAAAATCCGTCAGGGCGTCAATATTCTCGTCTTTGCCCAGATACAGAAAACCGCCGTTGGTCTGAGCCTTATAGACTTTATCCAAAATCTGATATTGGATTTTGGGCGTAAAGAATCGCAACGTATTGCGGCAAAAAATGACATCAAATTTATCGGTCAGCGCCATTTCGTCCAAGATATTGTAACGGCGGAATTCGACCATTTTCATAATATCGTCGTTGACCAGCCATTGTTCGCGTTCCAGATGAAAATTGTTGATTATCATCTCGGCATTTAAGCCCATTTGCACTTCAAAAGAAGAATATACCCCTTTTTGCGCTTTGCTGATTGAGGCCGAAGACAAATCGGTGCCGATAATGTCAATATCCCAGTCAGAAACATTAAGCAGTTTGCGTTTAATCGCCATGGCAATCGAATAGGCTTCCTGCCCGGTCGAGCAGCCCAAGCTCCAGATGCGGAGCTTTTTGCTGCCGCGGTTTGCTTCGCGCAGCGACGGCAGGACAAATTCTTCAAAACGGCGGAAGACGACATAATCGCGGTAGAAATGCGTGTCTGACATTGCCAAAGCCTCAATAACCTGCCAGGTCAGGTTTTTCTGCCCGAGGCGAAGCTCGGCCATCAGCTCTTCAACCGAGGCGTAGTTATGTTCGCGAATGAAGTTGGAAATTTTTTTATCAATGACATAATAGTCGTCTTCAGAAAAATTCCAGCCGACATTCCGGGTCAACAGCGAAAGCAAAAACTCAAAATCATTTCTTTTCATAATCGAATCCTTACAGCAAGTCCAAGATTGCCAGTTTGCCGGCAATAATCTCTTCGTCAAAAGGCTTCATGATATAATCATCGGCGCCGCCCTGCAGCGCTTCTTTGATTTTATCAACGTCAACCAGCGACGAACAAAACAGAATCTTGGGTTGTTTTATCTTTTTCTGATTACGAATCTTGTATAAGACGTCTATACCGTCCATAACCGGCAAACGCCAGTCGATAAAAACCAAATCGGGCGCGTGGAGATTAAACAGTTCAATAACTTCTTCCCCGTCCTCGGCTTCCAGCACGTTAAATCCCATATTCCCGAGGATTTTGCTTAAGACCATTCGGATAATTTTTGAGTCGTCCGCTATTAAACAAGTTTTCATCTATAAAACCCTTATCGTTTTATCTGTAATCCAAAAGAACCATTTTTCAAAATCGCCACACTGTATTGCATATTTCTTAATAATTCCTTTAAATAAACCACCGGCGCGTATTGCGCAACCGCCGTTTCAAGGCCGCCGGAAAAGACCGCCTCGACCGCGGCGATTTTATCAGCCGCCAGCTGCGGCGCATTAAGCGTTTGAATCAACAAAACATTATCCTGCTGTTCGGCGACCAGGGTTCCGCCTTTGACCATGGTATCGGCAACAATCATCAGCCCGAGCATAAAAATTTTATTAAACTGATTATCCTGCAAACGAATCCGCAGCTCAATCGGATAATTGCGCGAACCGACGGTTTTCAGATAAGCGGCGGCCGTTTCTTTCACCAAATCGGCGTTTTCGAGGTTGGAGTTATTAAGGCCGAAAGCCATGCGAAAAAACTTGAGCCGCGCTGAAAGCACCTCGGAACTGGTTTTGAGAATCGCCTTAATATCATCAAGAAAATCGACGTCCCCTTCTTCCAGAAGCTCAACGGCATTGGCGACCGCCCCGATATTGCCGATAATGTCGTGGCTGATACGGGTGCAGATGAGTTCGGATATGCTGGTTAAAGGCAGATTAGTCATTTTTATTCCTCAAAACGGTAAAAAAATTAAAAATTATAAATATCGGTATTAATAAATTTCTGGTCTTCCCGCGACATACGGGTATAGTCCAGCTCGCGCAGCATCGGGTCTTCCAGCACCAGAAAACCGGTTGACGCCTGCAGGTAAGGTTTGTTATCGCCAAGCCCCCAGATAACTTCGTCTTTGTTATCGGGTTCGCCGTATTTCTGGTTGATTTTCTTCCAGAAATCATAAATTTTCAGGTTGCGCAGGTACTGCGCTTTGGCGCTGTTGCCGCGGATGGTGCCGGCCAGGCTTTGATAGATGACTTTATAGACTTTGTTATTGGTAAAGTTGCTGGTAAACTTAACCTCGACTTCTTCCTGCGTGTCGTATTTGGCAAATTTGACGGTTTCGGTATATTGATGATTGGCTTCTTTGGACATCTGCACCACGCAGGAGGCCAGACGCTCATACCCGACAACGCCGTTGGCGCGGCATTTTTCCTCGTTGCGCCATTTTATAAAATTGGGAATCTCATATTTCTGCATAGTCTTTTTAAAGCCGCGGCGAACCATGGCCGCTTCAACCTGCGGCAGCGACATGCGCAGCATGATGCCGGAGATGTCAAATACCGAGGCATTGGAACGGCCGATACGGCGGCGGGAAGTGTCAACCAGATTTTCAAGGCTGACACCGTCTTCGCCCTCGCCGGTTACCGCCTTGAGCGGGTTGCTGCCTTTCAGTTTTTCGACCCAGGTGCCGCTGACAT
>CALXTG010000026.1 GCA_944391355.1 uncultured Alphaproteobacteria bacterium | reverse complement strand
CGTCCGGCGACGGTGTCTTTGAACGGGCTGCCGTTTGGGTTCAGGGTTTGTTTAACAAATCAAAACTTGATGACACCCGCAAATCAAAAGGCTTTGATGCCGATTCGACAGGTATTGCCTTCGGTGCTGAGAAATTTGTGAATGACAATGTTAAGGTCGGTTTGGGTTATGCCTATACGGATACCGACATTGACGGTTTCATGCGCAAAACCGACGCGGATACGCATACCGCTTTGTTCTACGGCGAATACAAGCCTTCTGACTGGTATGTTAACGCCATTGCTTCTTACGGCTGGTCCGATTATTCCGAAAAGAAAAATGTCGGCGGTCTGCAGGTTAAAGGCGATTATGATGTAGATGTCTTCGGTTTACAGGCCATGACCGGCTATGATATGAAACTCGGCACTGCTGATTTCACACCGGAAGTAGGTCTGCGCTATGTCAACATCAAACAAGATGCTTACCGTGATTCGGCCGGTCAGAAAGTCGGCAAAAACAGCTCCGATATTCTGACTGCGGTTGTCGGCGCCAAAGTCAACAAAGACTTTGCTCTGGACAACGGTATGAATCTTCGTCCTGAAGCTCGTGTCGCTATGACCTATGATATGGTCAATGATGATACCAGCTCGGCTGTTACTCTGGCCAACGGTTCCGGTTACGTCGTCAACGGCGATGCCCTGGATCGTCTGGGATGGGAACTGGGCGCCGGCTTAACCGCCGAAGTCAACGATCAGGTTGAACTCTCGGTCGGTTATGAAGGACGCTTCAGAGACCATTATGAAGACCACACCGGTCTGCTGAATGCTAAATATAAATTTTAGTATCGGCTGATCTGTAAGTCATTGTTTTTTTCATTGAGAACCCTCGGAAATTTTTTCCGGGGGTTCTTTTTATCCGCGAGGGGCATAGGGCTTACTTTTCTTTAATATTTATTATATAAAGTAAAGCTAAAGCAAAATGAAAAGGATTACAGATGCAGTGTCGGGAATATAATGTCAATCAGGCCGCCGGCGTGCGGATATTTAATGCCGTCAGTCTCGGCGATCGGTTATTGCCGGTCGGTCATGTTTTGACGGATGAAGACGTGATTGCCTTAAAAGCTGCGGGAATTAACCGTATTTTCGGCGCCGAAATGGAATCCGGGGATATTACCGCGCCGACGGCGCTGGGTATGATTGCTGCCAAGCTCTGCGGTGACGGCACCGCTTATATCGTCAGCAGTGAAAATCTTTGCCGGATTGTCGCCGATCGTGACGGAATTTTTATGGCCTCTTCCGACCGCCTTGCCAAATTTAACCGCCTCGGCGATATTTTTCGCCTTAACAGCCTGGAACCTTACAGTCTGGTAAAATCGGGCGAGATTATCGCCGAGCTGGAAACAACCTATGCCGTAATTGAGGCCGCTAAAACCGATGAGATTATCTTCAGTCTTTCCGGCAATACGGAAATGTTTTCGGTGACGGACGCCATTGCCCGTAAAACCGCCTTAATCTATGCCGATTTTTACGGCAATGCCGCCGAAACCAAACATTTTACGAGCAATGTCAGAGCTTTGGTAAAAAATTTCAGCGCGATGAATCTTGATTTTAAAAACGAATATAATGCCCGCCACGAAATTGAAAGTCTGGCCGATAATATTCAGCGGGCGGTGGGAGACGGCAACGAGGTTATTTTTATTCTGCCCGGTCAGCGCAGCAGTCACCCCCGGGATATTGTGCCGGCGGCGATGAATCGTTTTGTCGATGAAATTGTTAATTATGATATTCCGCAGGTCGGCGCCTCTGATTTGCTGATTGCTTCCAAACGCGGCAGTAAAATCATTGCCTTGCCTTATGCTTATGCCGAAAATTCATCGGCTCTGGCCGATATGTTTATCAGACAGGCTATCGTTAGTGAAAAGTTCAATCATTTTGATTTTTCCCATCCGCAGAATGTTCTTTTGCCGGAAAACCGGGAATTAAGCGAAGAAGAAAAAGGCGGCCTTATCGGCGGCGGTAGCTCTGACAGCCAAGAAACCGCCCGGGTTGCCGCGGTTATTCTGGCAGCGGGTTCCGGAGCGCGCGCCGGCCGTAACAAGCTGATGCTGGAAGTCGACAGCGAACCTTTGTTTATGAAAGCGGTTCATGCCGCAATAAAATCCCGGGCGGCGCCGGTTTTTGTCGTGACTGGGTACAATGCGCCGGAGCTGGAAAATTATTTGGAAAATATTGATGTTAACATCATTTATAATGCCAACTACCATGACGGCGTAAAATCATCAATCAACCTTGGATTAAAATCCGTTCCCGGATTTTGTGACGGCGCTTTGCTTATTCCGGCCGATATGCCGAACTTGACGGCGGAAACCCTTGATAAGATGATTGCGGCTTTTCCCCGCGGCCGGAAAAAGCACCTTGGCCTGCTGGCTTATGACGGAATTAAATATAATCCGTCTTTGTGGAGCAAGGAGCTGTATGGCGTGGCCGATATCGTTCCCGAAAATGCGCATCTGCGCGCCGTTTTTGTTGAACATTCGGATTATACGAAAGAAACCAAGATTAAGGATGCCAAGCTGATTGCCGATGTCAACTTTCCCAGCGATATTGAAAAGCTGCTGCAGAAAAAATAACTCCTCAGCAAAAATAAAATCCCCTCAAGTCAAGTTTTAAGGGGATTTTATTACTTTTTTGAGAATTTATCGGACTATTTTTTTACTTCGCCGATATACATCCCCAGGGAAACGGCAGCCTTAACATAGTCACTGTTGGTATTCAGCAGGGTCGTTCCCTGTTTGACGACATCTTCAAGGGCATAAGGAACAACGTGTCCGTCTTCCCAAACCACCATTTTGTTATTTTCGCCTTTGGCCAGAAGCTCAACGGCTTTAGCGCCGAACACCGCAGCCAGGGCACGGTCAAACGATGTCGGGATGCCCGAGCGTTGAATATGTCCCAAAACGGTGACGCGGGTCTGAAATTCATTATAACGCTTATTAATTTCGGCGCTCAAATACTGGCCGATACCGCCGTAAACATTTTCGCCGATGATATTTTTGGCGCCTGTAACATGAGAACCGTCTTCGGTTTTAATGCCTTCCGAAACGACGATAACCGCATGGTTGCGGCCGGAAGTCTTGATATCGCGCAGCTTATTGATAATACCGTCAATCGTATAGGGAATTTCGGGAACCAGACAGACATCGGCGCCGCCGGCCAAAGCTGAATGCATGGCCAGATGCCCGGCGGCACGGCGCATCACTTCCAAAATCAGGGCACGGTTATGAGAACGTGCCGTTGCGTCCAGACTGTCAATTGCGCTGGTGCAAACCTGGCAGGCCGAATTAAAGCCGACCGAAAATTCGGTGATCGGGGTATCATTATCAATCGTTTTCGGAATACCGATCATTTTAATGCCGGCATTGCGGCAGTAATTGCTGACAATATTCATTGAACCGTCGCCGCCGACGACGACAACAGCATCGAGGCCTAAAGTTTTGGCGCCTTCGCCGAAACGCTTGGAGATTTCTTCCAGAGAATCCATCTTAACGCCTTTATTGAGCGATCCGAGATAAGAACCGCTGATTCTCGGCCACGGTGTGTCGGAAAAATTATGTACAGTCAAAATTTCATATTGCAGGGGACGCTCGGTCAAGCCGTCGGTACCGTTCTTGATACCGTATACTTCCCAGCCCAAGCGGCTGGCAGCATTGACCACGGCTCTGATAACGGCATTAAGGCCGGCGCAGTCGCCGCCGCTGGTCAGGATACCTATTCTTTTTGTCTGACTCATATAAAACTCCTAATTTATTATTATATATATTGCATATTACCTATTTTTGCTGTATACTCTTTACATCATTTGTTGACAAGTTCCAACAAAAAAGAGATTTTTTCAGTCATATTTTTTTATAAAATAGCACAAAGGGGTTAATTTTATGTTTAATCAAAATAATTTGGGAAAGCTGCAGCACCAGTTATGCGAATTGCGTTTGGAAGAACGTCGCGTTTGTTCCGACATTCGCCAGCTTGTTGCCAAAAACCAAACTATTGATTTCTTTAAGGCTAAACAGCTTAATACGCTGCGCAGCGGTTTAAAGAGCAAAATCAAAACCGTTGAGTCGAAAATTACGCCGAATATTATCGCATAAATTTTGGTTGCAATACTTTTTTGAGTATGCTACAAGAAGCTGAAACCTGATTATGTCAGGTTTCTTTATAATATTAACCATTAATAAAATTGAAATGGGGTGATTTAAGTGGTTCAGGTTACTGTTATCGGCAATGATGTCAACCAGTCTCTGAAAGTCTTGAAAAAGAAAATGCAGCGTGAAGGTATCTTCCGCGAAATGAAACTGAGACGTCATCATGAAAAAGCTTCTGAAAAGAAAGCCCGTCGTCAGGCTGAAGCCGTCAGACGTGCCCGCAAGCAGCTTCGGAAACGCTTAGATACTGAAGGATTCTAGTTTGGAATCTTGACGAATTAAAAACCCCGCTTCCTTAAGGAAGCGGGATTTCTTTTGGGCAAAAAAGTACCCCGGATTTCTCCGGGGTTTTTAAGGCTAAGTACCGTATGAGCTGCAGGCGCCGCGGTTTTTATAGTTCAGTTTGGAAGAACCGCTGCCGTTCTTTTCGTAGCTGATATCTTTATAGTTATCGGCGCCTTCAACGCGAGCACCGTCAAAATCTGTGGTGCTGCTGGCATTTTTTACCCATTTCGGACTGTAAAGTTTTGAACCGTTTCTGAAACAGATAACCGATTCGCCGCGTCCCATATGCAGGACATCCCCGTATGAAAAATTCCAGGTTGAACTTTTATCCAGGCGAGCTACGGCACTTTTATATTTTTTATTAACGTCGCCGGGTTCGCAGGCAATAAACGCTTCCTTGGCGGAAATCGTGCTGCCCGTTGCCGTAAAGTCAGTGCCGACGGTGTAAATCGTGAAATATTGCGACACTTTCACCGTAGAAGAGTTCGGTTCAAATTTAGCGCCTTTTTCCAGTCTGAGGTTCTTGGTCGTAAAGCTGGCATCACTCAAACCTAACAGACAATCGCCGGGGCGGCTGCGCCTTTGGCAGAAAGCTGTATCCAGGCTTTTGTTAATGATTGTATCGCCGCTGATTGTAACATTTTTGCGGTAAAAATCAATGTAGCCGTCGCTGTAAAGATTTGCCGCCGTAACGGTTCCTCTGCTGTTGACGCCGCTGAATTCGGAGCTCAACGTGGCATTTTGGTTAAGAGTAATATCTCTCGGTGTTTTGAAAGTTGCCGGATAAGCTAAATATACGCTGCCGCGGATTTCAATGCCGTTATAAGCATAGAAATTATTCATCACTGTCAACCG
>CALXTG010000025.1 GCA_944391355.1 uncultured Alphaproteobacteria bacterium | reverse complement strand
AGAGCCGCGTTCCCTGTAAAAAGAACAACCGCAACAAAGTTCTTGGTAGCCGTAACTCGGCGGAATAATTGCCTGTAAAGAAAAACCTTCCTTTTTCTTTACAATCTGAAAATCTTTTATTTTCATAGCTAAAAAATTTAGTTTAACAATAATTTATTATCAAAACACATTTTACCCCTAACTCGACAAAATTTCAACAAAAAAAGGTACCCAAAGGGTACCTTAAATTTTTCGCATATAAGCTTGTCTGGAGTTATCCCAAAGATAAACCTGTTTTTTCTCACCGTTCAAAAGAGCCGGCACAAAATCGACATCTCGCAGCATACAGACTTCCCGATATACAAAATCCTCAGGATTATAGATATCAAACAATCCGTCTTGCCGCCGGCAAATCAGGCAATCGACAAATTTCTCATGGCTGATATATTTACACGTATGACGATCACCGTCTTCATCGTAAAAACTTAACAGCTCATATCCTGCCATCGGCAGAATAAAGAAATTTCCCAATCTTCTTCCTAGTTTCATTGGTCTTCCGCTGCCGTCAAACGCCTGTTCGAAATAAATATCTTCAAGCGAAGTCCGGTAAACAAAATATTTCCGGCCGTCAAAATACCGAGAACAGCCGCGCGGCCCCTGATAAACCTTCTTGCCGTCACAAGCAAACAGATTAAAACATTGGTTATGGTCCTGTATGGCCAGAATATTGGAGTCTTCATTTTTCTGAAATGAAACGCCCTGATCTGCAACCGTAAAACTGCCGTCTTCATCCGGCAGCTCCAACACCACGCCGTCGGAAACAACGTTAATGCGGAATAAAATTTTCTCTTCCATATAAAAAAATTTTAAGAATTACTAATACTGCCTTCATACTTTTCCAAAACAGCCTGCAGCTTGTTCCCGCTTCTTTTGACTCTGACAAAAACCTTTTCCCCGTTCGGTTTCAAAATCCGCACCGTTTCCAGATTCTGTTTTTCGTCATAAAATTTTTCCCAGCACAAATAAGGAATCTTTTCAAATGCCTCATCACTCATCAGCATTAAAAAGTCTTCATCATTTTCCCTGCCGACAAAAACCAAAAAAGCCAGACTGCTGTCAAACCTTCCCAGATAAGTCAACGGCTGATCATTACCGCACCAGTAATACCAGTCCTTCTCATATAACCGGCAGAAACACAAGCCGCTTTCGTTGAACCTTGTCACAATTTCAGAACTGACATTTTCAAACAATTGGATATGTCCGTCGGCCGGATCCACAAAAAGAACACTCAAAACCTTTACCTGCTGATCCGCAGCTCCTTCCGCACGTTGAAAAGAAATTATAAAATTTCCCTCAACCTTGCAGGTTTTCCCGGTCATACGGGTAATGTACCGATCAGTTTCCGGATCATAAACCCGTACATAATAAAGCCTGGGAGTTTTAATAACTTCAACCCATGACTTTTCGGTAATTTTCAGATTTTCCATAGCTAGTTTATTTTAATAATTAAACATATTTTTATTTTGATTGTTTCAGACTAAAGATATTTAGACAAAATGTCAACAAAAAAGGCGTCTGATTGACGCCTTGATGAAACCTTATTCATCGTTCAGATCTTGCGCAACTTTAGGATGCCGCAACAGCTGTTCAATTTTATCGACGGCGGCAAAACTTTCATCAATCCGAAAAGAAATTTCGGGAACATAACGTAAATTCGTCAACCGGCCGATTTGTTTGCGGAAATGATTAGCGGCCAAATTCAGACCGTCAAGCGCTTCCTGCAGATAATCGTTGTTAAGGGTCATAATATAAACATGACAATATTTCAAATCCGGAGAAACCCGGGCTTCGGTAATTGTCACCATAGTATCAATATCTTCCAGATTACGTACTTCGCCGCGCTCAATTTCACCGGCAATAATTTTTTTGATTTCCTGCCCAACCCGTAATTGTCTTTGCGAAGGCTCTTTTTCTGCCATTGTCTTTCTCCTTTACCTTTTACTTTATATAACCAATCCCTGCCGCTTTAGCAAGTAAATTATATATCCGAACGAAAATTTCGACCTTAAATCCGTATTAGGCAACCACAGAGTGAGCTTTTGTAAAAGTTTGGAGAATGAAGTAAATAATAAACGCTAAGAAAAAATAACCACTGCTCTGGTTATTTTTTTCTGCAAGTTCTTCGGAAAACCTTAGTGAGCAGGACAGTATAAGCTGGCCTGCGAACTTAGGTTCCGAAGTAATAAAGGCGGAGAAATTTGTAAAACTCAATATGTGAGTCGGATAATAAGAAACGAGGGGAAAATTTTTTGAGCGTACATATAAGTACGTGACTAAAAATTTTACCCCGATGTTTCTGTATTAGGCGACCACAGAGTGAGTTTTACCGTTGGTATTTGGGACGAGCCACATAATGCGTATGCAATAATTTGTGTGCTTTACCTTCGCCCGGGGTTCCGAGATATTCGGCATAAAGAGTCTTGATTGACTGATTATGGTGCGAACGACGCTCTTTGGCCTGCAAGTCTTCATTGAGCAGCCCCTGAGCACGCTTGCGGCGGATGTCATCGGTAATGCCGCGCGGTTTGGGCTGGCCGGGCATCATAACACGAGGCTGACCGCCGCCGGCCACACAGCCGCCGCGGCAGGCCATCACTTCGATAAAGTGATAAGGCAGCTCCTCACCGTTTGCCTTGGCATCACGCAGCTTCTGCAAAACAGTTTCGACATTGCCGGTTCCGTGAGCAACCGCAATTCGGACTTTGTTGCCTTTAATGTCGATTTCCGATTCTTTAATACCTTCCAGGCCTTCAATATCTTTAAATTCGATATTTTCCAGTTCTTCGCCGGTAACATAGAAATAAGCGGTACGCAGCGCCGCGGTCATAACCCCGCCGGTCGTTCCGAAAATCGTTCCCGCGCCGGTATATTCGCCGAGCGGGCTGTCGGCTTCTTCTTCGGCCAGTTCGCGGAAATTAATGCCCGATTGTTTAATCATCCGCGCCAGTTCACGGGTGGTCAGCGATACGTCGACATCCTGATAACCGGACGATTTCATATCTTCGCTGCGGACGATTTCCCATTTTTTGGCCGTACAGGGCATAATCGAAATAACACGGATTTTGGCCGGATCGATACCCATTTTTTCGGCATAATAAGTCTTGGCCATTGCCCCGACCATTGCCTGCGGCGATTTACAGGTCGAGAAATGCGGAATCATATCCTGATGATATTTTTCCATCAAATCAACCCAGGCCGGGCAGCAGGAAGTAATCAGCGGCAGCTGCTCGGGCGCCGTGGTGAATCTTTTGACAAACTCGCTGGCCTCTTCAATAATCGTCAGGTCGGCGCCGAAGTTGGTGTCAAAGATTTTTTTGAAACCGAGGCGACGCAATGCGGCATAGGTTTTCCCGGTCAGATTTTCACCGAAATCATAGCCGAATTCTTCCCCGATGGCAACGCGAACCGCCGGCGCAATCTGCACTACGGTAACCAGTTCCGGGTCATTGAGCATTGCCCAGACTTTCTGGGTTTCATCATATTCGACAATCGCTCCGGTCGGACAATGCGCCGAGCATTGACCGCATTTGATGCAGGGGCTTTCGGCCAGCGGAATCCCGCCGGCAGCGGTAACCCGGGTCGCCAGACCGCGGTTCAGATAACTTAAGGCCCAGACATTCTGCTGATTCTGACAAACCTCGACACAACGGCCGCAGACAATGCATTTGGACGGATCGAGCACAATTGCCTTGGTCGATTCGTCTTTTTCAAATTTCTTGTTCAAACTCGGCAGACGCGACTGCGAAATTCCGAAAGTATTCGATAAATCCTGTAATTCGCAGTGGCCGGAACGGATACAGGTCAGACATTCATTAGGATGATTGCTTAAAATCAGTTCCAAAACCGTGCGGCGGACATTAACGATTTCCGGGTCGGAAGTAATAATTTCCATTCCTTCGGCCACCGGCGTGCAGCAGGAACGCAGAATTCTGCCGTTGACTTTTACGATACAGATCCCGCAGCCGGCCGAAGGGTCGACATCGGGATGTTTGCATAAAGTCGGAATATCAATCTGAACCGTGCGGGCCGCTTCCAAAATCGAGGTGCCGGCCGGAACTTCCACTTCATAATTATCAATTTTCAACTTCACCATTTTTATTTCTCCTCGGCAGCTTGCTGAGCGGGTTTTTCACCGACTTTTTCCAGATATTCGTTTTCAAAGAAGCGCAGGGTTGACAGAACCGGATTCGGCGCTGTCTGGCCCAAGCCGCAAAGCGACGCTTTCTGCATGGCCGTGGCAATCCGGCGCAAATCTTCGATATCCTGTTTGCTTCCTTTGCCTTTGTTGATTTTTTCCAGCAACAGCAGCATCTGTTTGCCGCCGATCCGGCAGGGCGCGCATTTACCGCAGGATTCGTCAACCGTAAAGTCGAGATAGAAATTGGCGATATTCACCATATTGCTGGTATCGTCCATGACAATCATGCCGCCGGACCCCATAATCGAACCGACTTTTTTCAGTTCTTCATAACAAACCGGCAAATCCATATATTCGACCGGAATAACACCGCCCGACGGGCCGCCGGTCTGAACCGCTTTCAGCTTTTTGCCGTTCGGAACCCCGCCGCCGATTTCATTGACGATTTCATTAATCGTCGTTCCCATCGGCACTTCAATCAGTCCCGAATGTTCAACTTGCCCGGTCAGAGCAAAAACTTTGGTTCCTTTGGAGGTTTCGGTGCCAAATGACGCAAACCAGTCGGCGCCTTTAAGAATAATCGGCGCAACATTGCCCAGCGTTTCAACATTGTTGACGCAGGAAGGTTTGCCCCACAGACCTTTGTCGGTCGGATAAGGCGGACGCGGACGCGGGGTACCGCGGTTGCCTTCAATTGAACGGATCAGCGCGGTTTCTTCACCGCAGACAAAAGCGCCGGCGCCGAGACGAATATCAATATTGAAACTGAAATCGGTTCCCATGATATTATTGCCGAGCAGGCGGGTCTTCTTACAGGCTTTGATAGCCTTTTCCAGTCTTTCGACAGCCAGCGGATATTCGGCGCGGACATAAAACCAGCCTTCGGTCGCGCCGATCGCATAGGCGGCAATCATCATGCCTTCGATAACCGCATGCGGATTGCCTTCCAAAATCGAACGGTCCATATAAGCGCCGGGATCGCCTTCATCGCCGTTGCAGATGATAAATTTGTCGCCGTCGGTTTTGACTTTGGCCGCCAGTTCCCATTTCATGCCGGTCGAGAAACCGCCGCCGCCGCGGCCGCGCAGTCCCGATTTTTTAATTTCCTGAACCACCTGTTCCGGGGTCATGGTTTTCAAAACCTTTTCCAAAGCCAGATAACCGCCGTGGGCGATGTATTCCTGAATATCTTCGGGATCCAGATTTCCGGCGTCTTTCAAAACCACTTTTTCCTGTTTGGTAAAGAAGGGCAGGTCCAAAGACAGAATATGCGGCTGCAAAAATTCCGGCACCGGGAATTCCTCTTCGGCCGGCGTTTTCAGAGCCGGAACGACATATTCGGTAATCACCAAGCGGGCAACCAGCGGCTCCAGACGCTTGAACAAAACGTCCTTACGACCCTTGATTTCAACGCGCAGCAGAGGCCCCTGGGCGCAAAGCCCCATACAGCCGGTCGGCACAATCCGCACTTTGTCTTCAACATCGTGATCCGCCAGCGCCTGCTTAATTAAGTCTATAATTTCGTCACTGCCGGAAGACTTGCAGCCGGTCGAATGACAGCAGTAAATATTGCACTCAAAACGATCCAGATCGGCCTTTTTGTTTTTGGCAATTTCATGAATATCAAATCTCTTGTCGATTTCAGACATATCGGCCATCTTCCTACTCCTTATCTTCGTCAAGTTTGCTGCGCCATTCATCAAGAATATTGCGCACGTCATTCGGGGTTACGCGGCCGTAGGTTTTGCCGTTAACGACACAGACCGGCGCCAGGCCGCAGCAACCGACACAGCGGACGCATTGCAGATGAAACATCCGGTCGGGCGTGCTTTCGCCTTCGCCGATATTAAGTTCTTTTTTAAATTCTTCCAGAACCTTGTCATTGCCTTTCAGATAACAGGCGGTTCCGGTACAGACCGAAATAACCGCTTTGCCGGGAGCATCAAGTTTAAAGAAATTATAAAAGGTCAAAACTTCATAAATCCGGGCCAGAGGGATTCCCATTTCTTCGGCAATCTGATAAGCGTCTTCCCAGGGCACATAGCCTTTAACATCCTGAATTTCATGGAGAGCCATAATCAATGACCCTCTCTTTTTACGCCATTTGGCCGCAACCTGCGAAGCAAGTGAAACTTCGGTCATTTTTGTTTTACCCTCCTTGTTAGAATGTTAAGCTGATTTTATGATAACAGGATATTCGTAAAAAAAGTCTTATTCAAGGACATTTTTTGCAAATCAAAAGCTTATGCACATTTGCCCGACTCCGTAAAATATTGTTATCCGGGCGCAAATTTTGTTTGTCTTCTAAATATATTTGTTTATAATCCGCGTCATGAAGAAACTGAACAAATATATCGTCAAACAAATTCTGGTCGGCTTCCTGCTGGTTACCTTTTCGCTGATGTCGATTCTCTGGCTGACACAATCGCTGCGTTTTGTCGACCTGATAACCGGCAAAGGCATTCCGGTCAGCATTTTTATTGAGATGACCTCGCTGCTGATGCCGCGACTGTTTGTCATTCTTTCGCCGATATCGTTGTTTGTCGCGGTTTTGTTTGTTTACAACCGCATGCTTTCCGACCGGGAGTTGGTCGTCATGAAAGCGGCCGGCATCAGCCCCTGGCAGGGCGGGCAGCCGGCGCTGATTGTCGGTATTTTTGTCTGCCTGTTCAACATCTATGCCTACAATTTCGGCATCCCCGCCGCCGAAAAAGCCTTTAACGAACTGGAATGGCAGGTCAAACACGATGTTTCGCATCTGATGTTCCGCGAAGGTGAATTTACCCTGCTCCAGCTTAATCTCACCGTTTTCATTACCACCCACGAAAAAGACGGTTCGCTTTCGGGAATCCTCGTCAACGACGAACGCAACCCCAAAAGCAAAGTAACGATTTCTGCCGAAAAAGGCCGTGTCATTTATACCGATACCGGCCCGAAAATCATCATGATTAACGGCGTCCGCCAGGAGCTTAACCGCGTCAACGGCCAGTTTTCTACCCTGACTTTCGACCGTTATTCGGTTGATTTCGGTATGCCGCAAAGCAATAAGCAGCGAGATGCCAGCGCCCGGGAAAAGAACCTGTTTGAACTCTTAAACGCCCGCAGCGACACGTCTTTATCTCCCGCCGAAGCCAACCGCTATATTGTTGAAGGCAACAAACGTTTGCTCAGTCCCTTTTATAATATTGTCTTTGCGCTGCTGGCCTGCACCGGCCTGCTGGTCGGCAACTTCAACCGACGCGGACAGGCTAAACTGATTTCTTATTCGATTCTCGGCATGGTCTTAATTCAGGCTCTTGACCTGGTTTTCGGCAATCTGGCCGTCAAAAGCCTTTACTGGCTGCCGATGATGTATCTCAATCTGCTGATACCGCTGGGGGTCTGCATTTATCTGCTCTTCTTCTATAATCCGCAGCATTTTATCCGCCGCAAAAACCTCGACGAGAGGACGGTCAATGGCTAAAAAATCTCTGCTTTTTCTGACTTTTTTGCTGGCATTCGGCACCGCAACGGTTCGGGCGGCCGATTCGCAGCCTCAGGCAGGAACCATTCTGCACGAAGACAGCAAAACGCCTTATGCCTCGCTCGATCCGCAGAAAAACATCACCGACATTCTGAGCACCCCGGCTCCCGAGGAAGAAGAAACAACCGACATTTATTTCAGCGCCGACGAAATGGAAAATAATAAAGACCTGCAAACCATTACCGCTTCGGGCAATGTCAACATCATCCGCAATAATATGACTCTGGTTGCCGACAAGGTTATCTATAATCAGAAGGACGATATCGTAACCGCGGTCGGCAACGTAATTCTGGTAGAAAAGAACGGCAGCGTCGTCTTCTCCGACTATGTTGAACTGACCGATAAAATGACTCAGGGCGAAATGGATAACGTCAAAGTCATCATGGCCGACAAAACCCGGGTTGCCGCCAAAAAATTCCGCCGCCTCGAAGGCGATAACAAAGAGATGGACAAGGTGGTTTACTCGCCTTGCGATGACTGCCGCAACCAAGACCCCTTATGGCAGATTAAAGCAAACAAAGTAACCCATGACGCCGAAAAACAAGATGTCTATTACAACCACGCCTTTGTTGAAATTAAAGGCGTTCCGGTCTTTTACCTGCCGTTTCTGTCCCACCCCGATCCTTCGGTCAAACGCCGCTCCGGTTTCCTGCCGCCGAGTTTCGGCAGTTCCTCTTACCTCGGCGCCTATCTGCAGCCCAAATATTTCTGGGACATTTCCGACCATGAAGACCTGACCTTCTCGCCTTATCTGAGCACCGATCAGGGCATTGTCTGGGGAGCGGACTACAACAAATACTTTACCCGCGGCAAATTAACCATGAGCGGCACTACCGTCCGTGATGACACTTATGACAAACAGCGCGGCAACCTTTTTGTTAAAGGCCGTTATGAAATTAATGACTACTGGTATGCCGACGCCGATCTCAACTATCTCTCCGATCGTTATTATCTGCGGGATATGTCCCTGCTCTACCGCGACAACTCCTGGCTGACCTCCAGCGCCCGCATGCAGGGATTTGACAACCGCAACTACGCCGCCGTCGAAGCGTATTATTACAAACTCATCAGTCTTGACGACCGCCTGAATACTTATGACAAACCCTACGTCATGCCCTGGATGGAATATGAAAATATCAGCGACCCCGGAAAATTCGGCGCTTATACCAAAACCACCTTGAACTTTGCCTCGGTTTTGCGGGAAGAAACCGTTTCAACCCAGCGCATTTCAATGATAAACTCCTGGAACCTGCCCTACACCAGCCCGTACGGCGAAAAATACAAACTGGTCGCCTCGGTTAAATCCGACTTATACTATGTTGATAATTACTTAAACGACGATAACGAAATTTACAGCGGATCGGTCGGCCGTATCTTTCCGCAGTTAGGTTTGGAATGGCGCATGCCTTTTGTCCGCGCCACCGAAACCTCGCGGCAGATTCTCGAACCGGTCATCGTTGCGGTCGCGGCGCCGAGCGGCGGTAACAAAATCAACAAGATCCCCAACGAAGACAGTCAGGATGTCGAACTTGACGACACCAATATTTTAAGCCTGGACCGTTATGCCGGATACGATCGCAACGACACCGGATCGCGTATCAGCTACGGTATCAACTGGAGCGCTTACGGCGAAAAAACCGGCCGTACCTCAATGTTCCTGGCGCAGAGTTACAAATTTGAAAAAGACCAGAGCTTTTCGGAAGTTGACGGACAAGACGGGCACCTGAGCGACTACGTCGGCCGCATTTATGCCAATCCCAATGAATATCTCGACCTCAGCTACCGTTTCAGCCTCAACCGCGAAGACCTCGACCTGAACTACAGCGAACTTTCCGCCCGCCTCGGCCCGCGCATGTTCAGCCTTTACCTGTCCTATATCTATCTGCAGGAAAATCAGTCAACCTCTCTCGTCGGCTATGAAGAGCGCAAAGAACTCTACACCGGCTTAAACATTGCGCTCAGCCGCGATTGGAGCCTGAATTTGTACAACCGCCAGGATCTGGCCTATAAAGGCGGCTCGCTCGAGCACGGCGCGGACTTGATTTATGAAGATGAATGCTTTAAATTTGTAACGACGGTAAGAAAAGACAATTCCTATCGTTGGCGTCGGCATTTCGAACATAACGAAAACTATGAAAAATCCAACTATGAAATCACCGCCACCTTTTTCTTAAAGACATTGGGCGGCGCCGGTTCAAGATAGTTATTGAGGAGACAAAAATGAAAAAGCTACTGACGATTATCGCGGTCATTGCCGCCGGACTACTGACCTCGGCTCAGGCAGAAGCCGCCGGTTCGGTCAAAATTGTTGCTGTTGTTAACGGTGATATTATCTCCTCGCAGGATATTACCAACCGCGTCAACGCTTTTGTTTTGAGCACCCGCATTCCGCTTAACGCCCAGACTCGCGGCATGATCAACGCCCGCGTTCTGCAAACCACCATCGATGAAAAACTCAAACTGCAGGACGCCGCCAAACAAGGCATCGAGGTCAGCGAAGAAGACATCAACCGTTCGATTGCCGGGTTTGAAAAAAATAACAAAATCCCTCAGGGAAAATTGCGCAATATCTTAAAAAAAGCCGGGGTCAGCTATGACTCTTACCGCGAACAGCTGAAAGCCGACTTAGGCTGGGTTCGTCTGGTTCGCCGCCAAATGGCAGGAGAAACCCTGACTCAGAAAGAAATTGAACAGACGCTGGACAATGCCAAAAAAGACTTAAACACGCCCAAATATATGGTTTCGGAAATCTTTATCCGCAAAGAAAACGCCAAAGATATTCAAAATCTGGTCAAAAATCTGCGTCAGGATCCCCGCTTTGAACTCTATGCCATGCAGTTTTCCGAAAGCGCCAGCGCTTCCAGCGGCGGCAAACTCGGCTGGGTTAACAAGGGCAAACTGGCTTCCCCGCTGGAAAAAGCTTTGCAGAAAATGAAACCCGGCGACATCTCCAACCCGATTCTCGTCGGCGACGGCTATTATATTTTGCGTCTGGAACAGACCTTTGATCCCGCCAAAGACAAAACCGAAATGCCGACCGAAGAAGATATCCGCAAATATCTTGAAAATCAGCGTCTGGAAGAATTCGCCAAAAAACATCTTCAGGAACTGCGCCAGCGGGCAGTTATCGAACTGCGGAATTAATCATGACTCTCGCCGAAGCGCTTGACAGACTCCCCTCTCTGCGGCTGACCGTAGAAGCGGCCGGACTGATGGCTAAAAAAGCCCTCGGCCAGAATTTTCTGCTGGATCGCAATATTACCGACAAAATAATCCGCCTGTCGCTGGAGAAACAAAATTTGGAAAACTATCGCGGCGCCGCGGTTTTTGAAATCGGCCCCGGCCCCGGCGGGCTGACCCGGGCGGTTTTAAGCGCCGAACCGGATATCTTCACCGTTATTGAAATGGACGAACGCTGCATCGCCTTAATGGAACAGCTTCGGGAAATCTGCGGCGAAAGGCTGCAAATCGTCAACGGCGACGCCCTGCAGTTTGACTTTGCCGCGCCCTCTCCGCTGCCCCGCCATATTGTCAGCAACCTGCCCTATAATATTTCGGTGCCTTTGCTGGTCGGCTGGCTCAAACAGATCGACAAATTCCGGAGCCTGACCCTGATGTTTCAGAAAGAAGTCGCCGATCGGATTATGGCGGCTCCCGGCAATAAAGATTACGGCCGTATCTCGATTCTCTCTCAGCTGCAGTGCCGGGTTGAAAAACTTTTTGACCTAAATCCGCAATGCTTTGTCCCGGCGCCGAAAATCTGGTCTTCGGTATTATTGTTCCGCCCCAGGGAAAACCTGCTGACCGCCAAAGAAATAAAAAACATTGAACACCTGACGACTCTGGCTTTCGGCCAGCGCCGCAAGATGATTCGCCAAAGCCTTAAAGCTGTTCCGGCTTTGGAAGAAAAAGTCAGCCGGCTGAACATTCCTCTCACCGCCCGCGCCGAAGAACTGACCCCCGGACAATATCTCGAGCTCGCCCGCCTGCTCTGATTTCCTCCTGCCATATTCGAGCTTAATTTGCGACAAAAAAGCAGAAAGAACCACCTCCGACTTTAATCCCCGCCGTTTCCCCAAAAACGACTCATTTTTACGTTTTTGACAAAATTATTGTTGAAAAAATTTTTTAACGCGCTAAGATGTTCTCTACAGTTAAAATTATTGTTAAACAATTAAAAATTTCAGCTATGAAAAAGAACGAAATTTTGGCTCTTTTCTCTACTTGTATAGGAATCAGCCGCAACGAAATCGAAAAAACCGAGTTACTGAGTATCAGTAAAGAACTTCGCAAAAAACTGAAAACCGAACTGCAGGGCAATTTCTCCCGCAATCTGGAAGCCTGCCTTAAAGTTTACAGCAAGACCAAGGAACATATTACCTTGGGCGAAATCGCCGAGTTCCTGACTCATCGGCCGCCGGTAAACAGCGCCAAACAGGCCAAGGAAGCTTTCACGGAAGAATTTCCCTGTCTGGCCAGAACGATTAACCCGGCTGCCCAAGCTTACGACGGATTTGTTTTCAAAAAGCATTTTATCGAAATTTCGGTAAAAGGCAAAAACCAAATGGATCCGCTTTGGGCCTACGTTGCCACCAACGCTGCGGGAAACCTGCATTACGTGGTTTCCAAAAACCGCAGCATCATCGATATTTTCGATGGAGAGGAAGTAAAAATTCTCAAATAACTTTTCTTTAGCCTAGCTCGGAGAGTGCTGTTGTGATAACAGCCTCTCCTTTTTTTGACAGAAAAAAGGTCTCTGCCAAGACTTTATTTATCTTTTGTGAAATATCAATTGCTTACAGCCATGTTCCGATTGTTCTGCCCTGCCTGATTTAGTAAAATTAAATCAGGCTTTAGTTTTAATTATTAAGGAAATTTGTTATGACGAACTTGACCAACAAGCTTTTTTTGCCGGTGTTTATGCTGTTGTTATGCATTTCTCCGGCGGCCGCTCATAATGACACATTCTTTAATTCACCACACAGATTGGAACTAAAGCCTGCTTCTTTTGCAGAACCCGGGTATCAGCTGGCCAAATCCTACTGGCTGGGCGGCGCTGATCTTGACCTGAACTTTAAGGACGAAGATGACAAGACCCGCTGCAACAGCATGGGCTATTTCCAGGAGGCCTGCCAGGGCAATAAATCGCCGCTGCTCAAATGCCCTTATAATTCCGCTTATTTCAAATGTACCTG
>CALXTG010000024.1 GCA_944391355.1 uncultured Alphaproteobacteria bacterium | reverse complement strand
GCTGCAACTGCGGCTCAATAAACCAAAATTCATTAAATTTCCAGCGCTTTCCGGTTTGGGCGGAAACACTCCAGCCGTTCAGATCATAACTGCCGGCAACTTCTTCACCGGTCGGCAGATAACTTTTTACTTTCTGATCATGACGATAATATGTGCTGCTGAAATCGCCATACCATCCGCCGGCGCCGCTGACGGTCGTGTATAGACCCAAACTTTTGGTATCGGCATCACCGCGGCCGCTGCGGTCAAATTTTTGCCGGGCATGGGTATAACCGGCAAAAATACCGATTCGCCAATCATGAACGACATCTTGTACAACTTGTTTGTCAAACCCGGCCTGAACACCTTCCAGATTAACCCGGCTCTTGGTACTGTCATCAAAATCAAGCCGCATATTTCTGCCCAGCCCGTGTACCCATAAACCGCTTTTGCGATTAAACCGCAGATCTCCGAAACGATTGTTAAGGCTGTTAAGATGACTGTAAAAAATAGAACTGACGGCAATAAAAGTATTTTTGGCAACTACCGAAGTATCGCTGGCAATAGAAGTCTTTTTCAAAAGCCACTCATCTCCGACATGATGCAAATCATAACGAAAAGCCCCGACATCAACGGCTCCGCCCAACAGATAAAACTCCGCATTCTGTGCTTCGCTCTGAATCAGATGAATATCGGCGGGAAAATCCTCTCCGGCGCTGTAATCTATCAAAGCCACCCCGAAACGCCCGCCGCCGGTCTGAACAACCAGCTCGTCACCGCGGGAAATATCCACTTCGCTCTTAAGATAAAAATTTCCCTGTCCCTCCAGATTATTTATCTCCAGCCGATTGAACCCCCCGGCCATTTTGACAGTTCCGCCGTTCATTTGCAGATCCGGAATTACGTTATCCCCGTAACTGGAAAACAGCCCCCCGTTTAAACGAGTAATCCCGCTGACGGTCACCCCGTTTTCAATTTCTGCGGTTCCGCCTTCAAGAATCAGATTTTTAAGTTCCGCACCGCTAAAAACTTCCAAACCGCCGTTTTTAATTGTCGCTCCCGATAAAACAGCCCCGTCCATAATGACCTGTTTTCCCGAAAACAACGTAGAACCCAAAACTTCTCCTTCAACTTCCTGCCGGCCGCCGTAAATGTTTATCCCCGAAACCTCAGCGCCGGCATTAACTATCTGCCGCCCGCCCTTTAATACGGAACTCGTATCTTTTCCCGAAATCCACACGGTTCCCGAATCAATCACCGAATAACGGCTTTCCCCTCCTGCTAAAACCGACATAGTACCGCCGTTAACCTGAGTTCCGTCAGCAATACCGCCGTTGCCGACCGTCATTGTTCCGTACGGATTGACAATGCTGCCGTAACTCTCGCCTCTTACACTTTGGGTCGCATAATGTTGGATATTTGTATTATATGCCTTACCGCCGGCAGCAACATTCTGCCCGGAATAAGAATAGAGATTGCTGCCGTTGGCAACGCCCCCGTTCATAATATTCTGAGTTCCCAAAACTGAAAAATTATTTGTCGTACCATAGACATTCTGCGTTACAATGGAGTTAACCGTTCCGTTGCTGACAGTCTGTCCTGCCGGAACAGTCTGCACAATTGCCGATGCCGCTCCCGGATAAAGCAGTACCAATACCGCTAGCCAACTTTTCTTCATCTCTGTCTCTGCTATAGATTTAAGCGTTTGACCTCAGATGTAAACCATAATTATCCTTTTTCAAGAAGCAAAATGCCACATTTCAAAAAAGGCACACCTTAAAAGGTATGCCTTTTTTGAAATGGTGCTCAGCAGGAATTGCTAAGTAAAAGGCTGACAAACGTCAGCCTTTTATCTGCAAAATCTTTGTAATATCTTGGCAAACCAGGGCAGCGACAGCAACCGCAGCGCGCCTAGATGCCAAGCGAGGCCCGTCCCCGCATGGACAAACCCTGCGTCGTCCGAGCGGCTGAGCACATAATAAAAAAAACTCCGCTGAGGAGTTTTTCAAACTGGTGCTCAGGGACGGGATCGGTCTTGCTTCGTAAATTTCGCTTATTTCATAAGCTCAACAACTCCGCTTCGGTCACTTCTTTGCTAATTTCGCAGCGTTTGTTTACACGGCACTTGCTCAATAAGCAAAGCTACGCCTTTTGCGGTAAAATCAGCCGGAGCAACGGCTGATTTTATCCTCAAGCGCCTCCACGAGCTCGTGTCGGCTCCCCACTCCACCCAATTATCATTTCAAAAAAGGCACACCTTAAAAGGTATGCCTTTTTTGAAATGGTGCTCAGGGACGGGATCGAACCGCCGACACGAGGATTTTCAGTCCTCTGCTCTACCGACTGAGCTACCTGAGCAAGGGTATCGCACCAAACGAGAGAACTTATAATGCATATTTTTTCCGTTGTCCAGATAAAAAATTAAATCTGAATAACTTTTTTAATTCATGCTGAACTTATTCTCCATCAGCAGCTTCCGTGCCAAACCGGCATCAGCATCATATCTGGCTGATTTTTCTGCAAATTCAAGATAACGGTAATATGATTTTTTCTGCTGGATAAATATCTGCTTCAGGCGCATAATATCATCTTTCTGCTGCCGCAGCCTTCTTTTCTGCATTTTTAAATCCTGCAAATAATCAATATCCGCTTCATCAACCAACCCTTTTTCCAATTTTGTCCGATGACGGCTGCAAACTTCCGCGGCATATTTCCGCAGCACCCCGGATACAAATTTTTTCTCTTCGGGAGCCAGATTTTGACAACCGGGCACAGCAGCAAAAACATTCCGTCCCGATTTTGCATTTTTTTCTTTATAATAAAGCGGCAAAACATAATTAACAATAACCGCGGCACCAATCTCATTTTGCAGACGCAAAACCCCCGCCCGGCGCAGGCCGGGAAATTGCTCGGCGCCCAGCGCTAAATACTCGGCCAGCTTTTCACGATTTTCCGGATGCGTCTTACTTAACAGCTCCACACAATCCGCCTCAAAATTTTGCAGGCAGTTTTCATTATCCTTAAATGAAGCTATGCCCGCGCGCAAAAGATAATGCACGGCATTATAATGCTGCAAAGAAGGCGGCAAATTACCGCAAACCGCCGTCAGATAATGCCAATCGGCATCTCCAGAAAAATTATCCAGCTCCTGCCGGTTTCTCTGAACGGATCGTAAAAAAGCCGTATGCAGCTTTCGATAAATCCGTATCTGCGTTTCTGCACCAAAGCGGTCATCGACAGAACAAAACACATTTTTGCGGTGAATTCCCGAATCATTTAAATTCAGCCCCAGATACAGCGGCGCCGCCTCGCCAATCGCTATAATATCTCTGGACAAAGCCGCCATCCTCT
>CALXTG010000023.1 GCA_944391355.1 uncultured Alphaproteobacteria bacterium | reverse complement strand
TGTGTGTTATGAGAAAGCGAAGCTTCGCACGGCAGTGAAAACATAAGCGCGAAAAGAATCAACAATAATTTCTTCATGATCGTATTCCTCAAAAGTTAGACTAAAACCTGCATAGATTATTTTACGCTGGTTTAACTTCCGGAACAATCGGAACATGATTATGAAGGATTGGTATTTTTTAAAAGGTAAACTTAATCTTGGCGTATGCCGCTTTTCTGTCAATAAATAAACGCGGCTTTAGTAAGGGCCGCGTTTATGAAGGCTATGGTTGATTAGGCCAGTTCGTCCACTTCTTCGATCGGCGTATTGTTTTCGTATAAATGTTTCAGATAGGTTTGGCCGCTGCGTTCATCTTCCTCTTCTTTGATAATGGACTGGTTATTATCATATACGCCGACTTTTAAATGCCGGTTGTCCGGCTGCGGCTGTTCATAGACACCGCTGGCCGTCAGAGCTTCAATAGCGCTGGGAATATAAGTGGAACCGGAGGAGATCCGGGGCTTGTCTTCCTGTTCTTCAGATTGATTGTAAGATTGTCGGCTGCGTCCTTCATTATCACGCAAATCTTCACGAATTGATACGCTGTTGTTGGTATCAATCATTTCCACAAACGGCTCACCGCTGTTTCCCTGGGCATAACTGCGTTCCACTTTCCGGGTCGCACCCGCTGAGCCTGATACTTTTCTGGTCGGGGCTATACTCATTGCTTTTCTCCAATGGTTCTAACTCTATGTTATCACGAAGTAATTTTTAAATCTAGTCTTTTCGTATAAGTCTGTGAAAAAAAACACCGTAAGACTATGGCCTTACGGTGTGGAAGCAAAGAGTTCGTTTAATTATTTTTTATCTTTTTCGGCGTCGTTTTTCTCTGTATTTTTTGCGCTTTCTTTTTGTGCTTTTTCTTTAACTTCGTTGACTTTCTTTTCTAATTCGGTTTTGCCTTTTTCCAGCATTTCCATGGCCGGTTTTGACTTCTTTTTCAAAATCTCGATCCAAGCGGGAACTTTGTCGGCATTAAACAAAACCACAAAGAAAAGGATAATCAGTAACCATTCCCAAAATCCGCCAAACATTTATTTTTCTCCTTTATGTTTCATTTTATTAAGGGTTTCAGTCGCGTCATAAGTATCATCATAGGTCTCGATCTCTCCGATCAGTTTCTGATATTCTGTCGCGGCTTTTTCCAAGGCGCTGCTGCCGATAATATCTCTGACCGTCTGAAATCGTTCCATTGCTTTGTCAGTCATAAAACCACAGTTTTCCGTAACTTGCAATAATTCTTGATAGTTACCCAGACAATAACCGACAACATCGCAGCCGGCAGCGACGGATAAAGCGGTTCTTTCGCCGATTGTGCCTTTAAGGGCGTGCATATCGATTGCATCGGACAACAGCAAACCGTCAAAACCGATAATTCCGCGAATAACCGTATCAATTCCTTTTTTAGACTGGGTTATGGGCTTTTGATCGTCTACGGCGGTTATCAGCAGATGCGCGGTCATGCCGGCCGGCGCAAAATTTAATTTTTGGAAAGGATAAAAATCATTTTCCAGTTCTTTAAGCGAACAATCAATAACCGGAAGCTCCAGATGCGGATCCGCTTTGGCGCGGCCGTGTCCGGGCAAATGCTTGATGCAGGGGCAGATACCGTTGATGGCATATTCTTCCAGCATCAGATTCCCCAGCTCCGCTGCCAGCTGTTTGTCGCTGCCGAAACTCCGGCTTTTTAAGACCGGATTAGTATCCGGATAAGCCAAATCTAGTACCGGAGCATAATTAAAATTAATCAGATTCTCTTTTAAATCATTGGCCGTCAGCAGGCTGTGGCTGATAACCGCCCGCATTGCCGCCGCCAGGCCTTTTTCTTCGGCCAGCTTTCCCAGAGTGTTTTGCGAGGCATAAGCAATATATTCCGGTTCCCGTAAACGCCTTACCCGCCCGCCTTCCTGGTCTGTTGCAATCAAAACATCGTTCCGGCCGATAACTTCGCGAATCTCTTTAACCAGACTGCGAACCTGTTCTTTATCGGCAATATTGCGCCCGAACAACGTAACGCCCAGCGGATTGCTCTTTTCCAGCAGGCTTTTTTCATTGTCATTCAGACGAAGCCCCTCGACGGAAAGAATGACTGCCTGTATCGGACGACTGCTCATGAATACCTCACATCAACAGTGCGGAAATTAGAAATTTGGAGGTTTTAATCAGATAGGCGCCAAACCAGTTCCAGTTATAACCGAACTGCGCGCCGACTGACGGTATGATAAAGACCAGAAATACGATTAAGGCCAGCCCGGCTTTATCGGCATTGACATATTTTTTTGCCCAGGGATAATCCATCCAGCCGAATAATATTTTAGAACCGTCAAGCGGCGGCAGCGGCAGAATGTTAAAAACCGCCAGCAAAACATTATAAACAACCATATTGACCAGAAACAGGCTGACCAGTCCCTGAAGCATTGCGCCGGGAACATAGGCCGCCAGTTTGAGCAGCAGCGCCGACCCTGCGGCCAGAATCAGGTTAACGATAATTCCGGCGGCGGAAACAATAACCAAATCGCGTTTATAATTGCGAAGATTGTTAAAATTAACCGGCACCGGTTTGGCCCAGCCCAGCACAAAACCCGCCCGGCTGATAATCAGCAGGGCCGGTAAAATAAGGGTTCCGAAAATATCAATATGTTTGACGGGGTTTAATGACAGCCGCCCGTAATATTTGGCGGTATTATCGCCGAGCTTCCACGCCGCATAGCCATGTGCGACTTCGTGCAGAATAATGGCAATCAATATCGGCAGGTATGCAACGGTTTTTACAATGACGGCTGTCAGCATCTTATTTCTTCTTTACAATGCAGGTTCCGCCCAGCGCCTTAATGTCGTTGCAAAGCCTGTCGGCTTCGGCGCGGTCGCGGAAAGCGCCGGCTTTTAAGCGGTAGAAAGTGCCTTTTTCGCCGAGATTTGCGGTTTCGATTTCATGAACCTGGCCGGCCAGAACCGAGTATTTTTTAACCAGATTTTTCCATGAAGATTCGACGGCGGGTTTATTGGTTGAAGACATCAGCTGAACCTGCCAGGAACCGGCCGGAACTTCATTGATTTTTGCATCAATGGCTTTAATAATCGCTTTCGGATTCTCTGTCGGCGCGGGAGCTTTGGTTTCCTGCTTCATTGCCTCTTTCAGCGGAACTTCCTTAACCGGAGCTTCTTCTTTGACTGCCGGAGCAGGAGGCGTTACTTCTTTGACGACAACGGTTTCTTTAACGGTTTCCTGGATGACAGCAGGCTCGGGGGCCGCAGTCGTTTCGGCTGTTACGGCCGCCTTAACTTCTTCGCTCGCCTTTACTTCGGGAAGCTTGGGAGCTTCGGGGGGCGGCAAAAGCTTTTCGACCACGGCAGTTTCATCGCTGCTTTTCTTTTCCATAATATCATAAACGGTTTTATCCTGATTCAGAATTTCCATTCCGCCCGGTTCGGCCGGCTGAACTTTGATTGCCGCCTGCGGGCGTCTGATAACCGGAATTTCGGCATTGTTATCGCTAGCATAACGCGGAGATAAAACGAACCAGCCGACGATACCGGCTAAAACCAAACCCGATACCGCACCGATGAAAACGCTTTTCGAGCGGTTAATCTCATTGCGCTTTTCCTCCAGGTTTATTCCCGAATGGTCGGCGATTTTCTGGCGAAATTCATTTAAAAAATCTTCATTTTTGTTATCTTCCGGAAGTTCCTGAAACATGACATATCTCCTGGCAATTATCTTAAATTACCCCTATCATAAGCGATAAAACTTTATAATCATTTAACAAAATCTGATAATTTTGCTAAAAACGCGTATGAACGTCATAAAGTTTGCGATGTTCTTCCACGGCATTCATATCGGTCATATTGGCGATATAGGTGCAGACCGCGTCGGCAATTTCGGCGTCTTTGCTGCAAGGCGACAAACGGCTGCGGACTTCTTCGGGCAAAAGCTTCCAGTCCGAGGTAAAGAGCGCAAATAATTCTTCGACAATCCGCTGAGATTTCATATCCATGCGGGCAACTTGCGTATTGGTATAAAAATGCTCTTTCAGAAAGACGCGCAGCTGGGCGATTTCAGTTTTCATCTGGTCGGAAAAATCCACGGTAAAGATTTTTTGTTTCGGTGCGTCCTCATGGCTGCGGATTTTCAGGCGTTTCAAATTGGCTTTGCTGTTGTCAAGCGCGTCAAAAACCATACGGGCAATCATATTGCGGGTTACGGCATAGATTTTTAAGTTTTGATCCAAAACGCAATGCTTGTTTTCAAAGTCGTGAATGATTTTATCAATAAACGGCAGTTCTCTCAGTTGTTCCAGCGAAAACATTTCGGCGCGGCAGCCGTCGTCAATGTCATGATTCAGATAAGCAATGTCATCGGCAATGGCGGCGACTTGAGCCTCAAGATTGGGAAACTGTTTCAGTTCCAGATCAAATTTTTTATTATATTCTTTCAGGTAACCGTTATTGATTTTTTTTATCGGGCCGTTATGTTTCACGGTTCCTTCGATTGTTTCCCAGCTCAGATTCAACCCCTCAAACTCGGGATAATGCGATTCGAGCTTGGTCATGATTTTAAGCGATTGAATATTATGATCAAAACCGCCGTATTTTTTCATGGCGTTTTGCAGGCCGCGTTCGCCGGCGTGCCCGAAAGGAGAATGTCCCAGATCATGGGCGAGGGCGATGGCTTCGCCGAGTTCTTCGTTCAGATTAAGGCTCTTGCACAGCGTGCGGGTAATTTGGGCGACTTCAATGCTGTGCGTCAGGCGTGTCCGGTAGTTTTTGCCTTCATGATAGGCAAAAACCTGCGTTTTGCCGTCCAGCCTGCGGAAAGCTGAAGAATGGATCAGGCGGTCGCGGTCGCGCTGAAACGGCGAACGGATGAAATTGGCAAAATCGGGATAAAGTCTTCCGCGGCTTTTTTCGGGGGTAAGAGCATAATTTGCGAGTTCCATGATTTTTAGCTTTCCTAAAAGATTTTATTATTATACAATTGCACCAAATTTTATAAAAAAGGGTTAATGATGAAAATTGCTGCTTATAACGTCAATTCGATAAATGCCCGCCTTGAAAACCTGCTGGCCTGGCTTTCCAAGGCGCAGCCCGATATTGTCCTGTTGCAGGAGATTAAGGCCGAACATCAGGCTTTTCCGTTTTTCGAATTGCGCGCCGCCGGCTATGATGCCAAAATTCTCGGGCAGAAGAGTTACAACGGCGTGGCGATTCTCAGCCGTCATAAAATCCGCGTGACCGCCGAAGGTCTTCCCGGTTTTGCAGATGACAACGCCCGCTATCTGGAGGCGTTGGTTACCGTCGGCGGAGAAGATTACCGGGTCGCCGCGGTTTATGCACCGAACGGCAATCCGCCGTATAATAATCCCGATGACGATTCAAAATTTATTTATAAGCTGCGCTGGATGGAAGCTTTTTATAACCATGCCGCCGTCCTGCTGCAAAAGCGCGAAAAAGTGATTCTCGGCGGCGATTATAACGTGATACTGACTGATAATGATGTCTATGATCCCGAATTGTTCAGAAATAATGCCCTTTTCCGGCCCGAGGTCCGCAGCCGCTTTAATGCGCTGCTGTATCAGGGCTGGTATGACGCTTACCGCGTTTTGCACCCTGCCGCCGTCGGCTATACTTATTGGGACTATGCCGGCGCTGCTTTTGCCGCCGATTTGGGGCTGCGGATAGATTATCTGCTGCTTTCTCCCGACGCGGCAGACGAACTGAAAAGCTGTTATGTTGATAAAGATCCCCGCAGTGCGGAAAAGCCTTCCGACCACACTGCCTTAGTTGTTGAATTGAATGGAAAAAATGAGTAAAAAAAAGAAAAAAACAGTTGATTTGAGTAATTGTACGGCTTTTGAAGTCGCCTATGTTTCCAGAGTATCCGGCGAACTGATTGCCGATACGCTGGTAAAAAAAGAAAATCCCAATCGCGAACGGATAATTATTATTGATAACCGGCGGATTCGTCCGGCTCTGGAAGTCGGCGACGCCTTTATCGGCAAAATATCGCGCCGCGGCGATACCTGGTATGTCAAGGCAATCGCCCGCAGCGCCCGCGCCAACGCGCCGGAAGAAAAAGTTTACGGCGTGGTCGAAAAAGTCAATCATCAGGTTTACGTTTTGCCGACCGACAGAGGCAATTTTATGAAATATCTGATTGATAAGCCGGACGGAGCGCGCAACGGCGATTTCGTCGCCATCAGTCTCGGCGGCAGCAAAAAGTTCAAACAGGCGCGCATTATCAGAAACTACGGCGGGTATGATGTCAATAAGGCAGCTTCGGGGAGTATTCTGGATAAATATAACATTAATACGGTTTTCCCCGAAGGCGTAACCAGTGAGCTGGGCAAGCTGCCGAAATATAAACGCGACTGCCGCGAAGATCTGACCTCTCTGCCGCTGGTAACCATTGACGGCGATGATTCCAAAGATTTTGATGACGCGGTCTGGGCCGAGAAAACCGTCACCGGTTTTAATCTGATTGTCGCCATTGCCGATGTTGCCTTTTATGTCCGCCACCTGAGCATGCTCGACCGCGAAGCCTATCGCCGCGGCAATTCGGTTTACCTGCCCAATATGGTTGTACCGATGCTGCCCGAAGTTTTGAGCAATGATTTATGTTCGCTGCGTCCCAAAGAAGTTCGCCCGGTTTTGGCCTGTTATATGACGATTGATCATCAGGGCAGGCTGCTCGGTTATAATTTCAAGCGCGCGGTCATGCGTTCGGCGGCTCGTCTGACCTATCGCGAGGTTCAGGACGCCCGGGACGGAAAGAAAAACAATCATACCGCCCCGTTGATTAAAACCGTGATTACCCCGCTTTATGAAGCCTACGAGGCCTTGCGCCGGGAACGTATCAGACGCGGGGCGCTGGAGCTGGATGTTCCCGAAGTCAAAGTTAAAGTCGATCACAAAGGCGCAATCCGTTCGGTAGCCAAAACCGAGGTCTTGGACAGCAACCGGCTGATTGAAGAATTTATGGTCGCGGCCAATGTTGCGGCGGCGCTGATGCTGCAAAAACATAAACAGCCGATAATGTACCGCATCCATGATAAGCCGAAATCCGAAAAAATGAAGGATATCGAGCCGCTGCTGCATAATCTGAAAATGAAACTGCCCGATGCGGCGTCCCTAAAGCCCGGACATCTGAATAAAATTATTGAGAAATGCCGGAAAACCGGATACAGCGCCGGTATCAGCGATTTAATCCTGCGGCTGCAAAGCCAGGCCTGCTATTCGCCGCATAATATCGGCCATTTCGGCTTGGGCTTAAAAAATTATGTGCATTTTACCTCGCCGATCCGCCGGTATGCCGATTTGCTGATTCATCGAGCCCTGATTAAAGCCTGCCGTCTTCCTGACGGCGGCGCTCTGGATAATAAAGCCGATGAAAAACTGTTTGAAGAAATCGGCGTTCATATCAGCGCTGCCGAACGCGCCGCGGTGGCAGCCGAACGCGAAGTAACCTCGCGCTATATTTCAGCATATCTGGAACCTCTCTGCGGACAAGATTTTGAGGTTCGGATAACCGGGCTGAATAATGCCGGAATTTTTGTCAGAATTGAGGCGCTGGGCGCCGAGGGGCTGGTTCCGATGCGGACGCTCCCCGACGATGATTATATGCTGATGCCCGGCGGCGGCGAGATGCTCGGCCGTTTTAATGCCCGTTCTTTTAAGATGGGGGCGCCGCTGACCTGCAGGCTGACGGAAGCGGTTCCTTTGACCGGCGGATTAACTTTTCAGTATGTCGATAAGGATCAGGGCGTAGACTATTTTGCCAAAGGCGGCCGCGGCGGACCCCGGACTTTTCCCGCGCCGTCGCCGTTGAAAAGCAAAAAGCGGAAAAAGACCAATGCCTAAATTGTTTGTGCTGATTTGCGGGCTGGCTTTTCTTTCTTTTCCGGTTTACGCCGATGACTCTGCCGTTTACAGGGACGCCTATGATTTTGCGCGGCAAACTTATGTCGAACCGCTGACTTACGGGCAGATTGCCGTCAACACCCTGAAAGGGCTGCGCGAGGTTGACAAACAGCTGCGGGTTGCCGATGACTCTGTCCGTCTGACTTTATATTATCAGGCTCGGGTCGTCAGAAGTTTCACCAAACCTGAACCCGATGATCGGGATGCCTGGCTGGCTTTGACCGGAGAGGTGATTGCCGCGGCCAAAAAAATATCTCCGCAGGCCAAACGCCGCGATTTTGACATTCCCGATCTTACGCTTGCCGCGTTGATAAAAAGCCTGGACAGCGATTCTAAATATTATCTCAGTCCCGAAGACCACCGGCAGAATTTGCCCTTACACCGGCGAAACTACGCCGAGCGGCGGATTGACAATATTCTGTATCTGAAAATTGTAGCCTTTAATAATTATACTTTGGCTTCTGTTAAAGAAACTCTGCAAAATAACCGCGATGTAGAAGGGATTATTCTTGACCTGCGGGGCAGTCCCGGCGGTTTGTTAAGCGCGGCGGTCGATATCGCCGATTTGTTTCTTGACGGCGGAATTGTTGTTTCGGTTCAGGGGTGTGAAGATAAACCGGTAAAATTTTATAATTCCCGGGAAGGCAATGAATTGTCGGCTGTGCCGCTGGTTGTTCTGATTGATGCCGAAACCGCTTCGGCCGCTGAGGTTTTGGCCGCGGCATTACAGGAGCAGGGCAGGGCAAAAGTCGTCGGAACTCTGAGTTATGGCAAAGGCAGCATTCAGGAATTAAAACTGCTGCCCAATAATTCGGAAATGGCGTTAACCACGGCCTATTTTTATACCCCTTCGGGACGCCGGCTGCACCGGCAGGGGGTAATCCCCGATATCTGCACCGCCTTTTACCCGGACGGAAAAGATGTCGGACGGTTGTTAGCTTATACGCCCGATTATCCTTGTGAAAAAGAAACCCGGGAAAGCGCCGAACTCGATATTGAAACCGCCCGGGCATTGCTGAACAGAGATTAAAAAGATTAGCGGCATTCCACCCCCTTTTTATCGTCATTCTCAGTGGCACACCCCACTGGTTGTGCCAACTGGGAATCCATAACTGCTGTTAACGGCATTCCCCCTTTTTTTATCGTCATTCTCAGTGGTACACCCAACAGGCTGTGCCAGCTGGGAATCCATAACTGCTGCGAAGCAGGCCTTCTCACACCGTCATCTTCGAAATCTCCACCTAAACTGTCACCATCGGGCTTGCCCCCTCACTTGTCATTCCGGGCTTTATTCTCCGGCGGCATTTAGCCGGCTCAGCGCCAGTCTGAGCAGGAGAATATTCGACCCGGAATCCAGGTTTATTTTGCTATATTGTTGACCTGGACCCTCGGGTCAAGTCCGAGGGTGACAAAAAAGGGGAGATTCTCCGGTCAAGCCGGAGAATGACAAAAGAGGGGGAGATGCCCGGATCAAGTCCGAGCATGACAGTAGAGGGAGAGAAAATTATAACAAGATAAAAAAAATTGTAGATTTTTAATTTTTCTATGCTATTCTGATTTTGTTCCTGCGAGAGCGGGGATGGAGAGTAAGAACTCCCTGATAAAACTCCTTCGTCAGAGGGAGCAGTCGATATAAGCCGCTTGCGGTCGAATAAGACTGGCTGTTATTATCAGACAGTTCTTAACTCCCTCGCCTTTTTATTTTCAAAGGCGAGTTTTGTTTTAAATTTAACAAAATAAGGAGTTAAAACTATGGAATTAACCGAAAATCAAAGAAGTTTTTTATTTGAGCTGTTGGGCGACGAGCTGAAAAAGCTGCGCGAAGAGTCCGGTCTTGACGTACAGACCGCGGCGCGTTATGCCGGCATTTCTCTTGAATCATTTGAGAAATACGAGCAGGGCGGCTCAATGAGCAATCTCAGCCTTCATCATCTGATGCGTTGGGCAGCGGTATTCGGCAAAAGGCTGGATATCTGTTTGCGCGATTACAGCGACAGCGAAAAGGTCGACGCTTACGAGAGCGCCAAGAAAAAATTGGCCGATTTGCAGCGGGCTTTCTTTATAGGCTGCTAAGCTAAAAAAATCCCCCGGAGAAATTTCTCCGGGGGTTTTTGTATCATTTTCTCTTGGGACTCCGGTCAAAACGCCGGCGGCGGGTCAGGCCGGAAAATGGCAGAAGGGAGAGGCCAAACCGGCGTATGGCAAAGTTTGCAGATTTGCTCGTTTTTTGCATAAATTTTGTTTTTACGTAGAATCTTGTTGACAGAGCGAAAAAAAAATGTATAGTGCAACTCAAATGTTCTAAATTTGTAACCGATAAAGAGTATATAAAAATGGCAAAAGCAGTAAAAGTTAAAGTAAAATTGGAAAGCACTGCCGGTACCGGCACATTTTATCTTGCTGAAAAGAATCCTCGGACTCATCCGGAAAAACTGACTTTGAAAAAATATGACAAGAAGTCTAAAAAACACGAAGAGTTCGTTGAGAAAAAACTTAAATAATCCTTTAAGTTTTGTTGTAAGTGAAGTGAAAAGTACCGGGCATCTGCCCGGTATTTTTTTTAACTGTTATCGTCTCTTTCCAAAGGGTGTGCTTGCCGATATTCTTTTTTCAGGGTTTCAATCTGAACATCTGTATAGCGCTTGGTCGTGGTCAGGGACGCATGGCCCAACAATTCTTGAATTGAGCGCAGGTCGGTCCCTTCTGCCAGCAGGTGGGTAGCAAAAGAATGTCTGAGGGCATGGGGCGTCAATGTATCAGGTAGGCCCAGACTGACCCGGAGCTTTTCTAACTGCCGCTGTATAATTCTCGGACTTAACCGCTCGCCTCGTGCCCCCACAAACAAAGCGTCGCCGTCTTTCAGGCGATAGGGGCATTCGCTAAGGTAAGCATTGATATTGTCGCAAATGACCGGCAACAGGGGCACAATTCGTTCTTTATTGCCTTTCCCCTTAATGCGCAGGAAGTCATTGCGATATTTGATATCTTCAAAATTTAATGACAGGGCTTCGGAGATACGCAGGCCGCAGCCGTAAAGCAGCGTTAGAACCGCCGTATCCCTTAGTCCCTGCCATGCTTTTTTTTCTTTTTTGCCTATTTCGCCGATAACTCGCAGCGTATCGTCAATTTCCAGGGCTCTGGGCAAAACCTTCGGCTGTTTCGGCGCCGAAATTACCCCGATTGCCGAATTTTCAATTATCTTCTGGCGGTTCAACCATTTAAAAAAGTTTTTCAAGGTGGAAATATTACGGGCCAGTGTCGCTTTGTCCTTATAATGAGCCGCCCGGTCGGCGATATACCCGCGAAAATCGCGCACCGAAAGCCGGTTCAGGTCTTTAAGCGCGGTATCTTTTTGGCGGCTTTGCCGAAGATACTCAAAAAATCCCGCCAAATCCCGCGTATAGGCATCAAGCGTATGCAGGGAATAGCGGCGTTCGTCTTTAAGCCAGCCGCGCCAACGGGCAATTATCTCCCGAAGTTCATCTGTTACTTTATATTTTATTTCCTGTTTCATAAAAACAATATAGCGCTTAATGGTTAAATAATCGTAATGATAAGTTTGGGGATAAGGAGCAGCGGCGCTTTTATTTTCGGTGCGGTTTTGTTATGTTAAGCGCAGCTACGGAGAAAATATTTGTCACAGATTGTCGGTGTCCTGCTGCCTTTGCCTTTTAATGAACCTTTTGATTATAAAATCGAAGGGGCGGTTGAACTCGGCGCAATTGTCCGCGTGCCTTTCGGACGGGAGCAGCAGATCGGCGTCGTTTGGAAAATCGGCCGGTCTTCAAAGCTGGACGACAGCAAAATTAAACCGGTGCTTGAAGTTTTTAATTACCCTCCGCTGTCGGCGGAGCTGCGCAAATTTATTGCCTGGGTGGCGCAGTATAATCTGGCTTTCCTCGGGCTGGTCTTAAAAATGGTTATCAGTGTCCGGGCGGTTTTTGACGATAATAAAACCCTGACTTTATACAAGCTGTCCGGCAAAACTTTGGCCGAAGCCAGGCTTAAAAATTCTGATGCCCGCTGGCGGGTTATTGAGCTTTTGAAACATTATCCCTATACCCGCGCCGAAATCGCCAAGGGGGCGGGCGTCGGCCAGCCGGTGATTAAAACCCTTATTGACGCCGGAATACTGGAACCGCTCATTGTCGAAGATAAAAAAGATTTTGCCTTGCCCGACGGAAAACATCAGAAAGTTGAGCTGACCGGAGAACAGCAGGCCGCCGCCGACATTCTTTGCCGTAAGGTTGACGCCGGATTCTCGGTAACCCTGCTTGACGGCGTTACCGGTTCGGGCAAAACCGAAGTTTATTTTGAAGCCGTGGCTAAAGCGCTTGAGGCCGGACACCAGGTTGCGGTTCTGGTTCCCGAAATTACGCTGACCGCGCAGTGGCTCGGGCGTTTTGAGTGGCGTTTCGGCGTAAAGCCTGCCAAATGGCATTCGGCTTTGGGACTGCGGGAAAAAATCGATACCTGGAAAGCGGTTGCCGAGGGGCGCGCCAAGGTTTTGGTCGGGGCGCGTTCGGCTTTGTTCCTGCCTTACCGGGATTTGGGGCTGATGGTTATTGACGAAAGTCATGATCATTCGTTTAAGCAGGAAGATGTCGTAAATTATCAGGGGCGCGATATGGCGGTTGTCCGCGCCAGTCTGGAAAAATATCCGCTGATTCTCTCAACGGCGACCCCGGATATGGAAACCGTCTGCAATGTTGAAGAGGGCAAATATGATGTTGTCCGTTTGCAGAGTCGTTATGCCGCCGCGCAGCTTCCCGAAATTAAAGTGATAGATTTGAAAAAAGACAAGCCGCAGAAAATCAGCAGCGGCCCGGGCTGGCTCAGTCCGGTTTTGGTAAAGGCCTTGCAGGAGAATCTGGATAAAGGCGAGCAGTCAATGCTGTTTTTGAACCGCCGCGGTTATGCACCGCTGACCATCTGCCGCGACTGCGGTTACCGGATACAATGTCCGAATTGCACCTCGTGGATGACCGAGCACCGCCGCACTCATTCTCTGATTTGTCATCATTGCGGTTATACGGCCTCGATTCCTCAGGTTTGCCCAGATTGCGGGTCGGAAAACGGGCTGACGGCCTGCGGCCCCGGCGTCGAGCGCATTGCCGAGGAGGTAAAACTGCGTTTCCCCGATGCCAAAATCAGCATTCTTTCCAGTGACATAACCTCGGGGGTTAATGAAATTTCTAAAGTTATTAAAGAAATGGAAGAAGGGCGGGTCGATATTTTAATCGGCACGCAGATTCTCGCCAAAGGCCACCATTTTCCGGCGCTGACCCTGGTCGGAATTGTTGATGCCGATTTGGGGCTGATGGGCAGCGATTTGCGCGCTGCGGAACAGACTTTTCAGCTGTTGTCCCAGGTTTCGGGGCGGGCCGGGCGCGGAGCCCGAAAAGGCACGGTTTATGTTCAGACGCTTTATCCCGAAAATGCCGTTTTGCAGGCGCTTGTCAATCATGACCGCGAAAAGTTTATGGCTTTGGAGAAGCACAGCCGCCGTCTGCTGAAAATGCCGCCTTTCGGGAAACTGGCTGCGGTTATTGTTTCCGGCGCCAATCAGAATGCGGTTGAAAAAGTCGCCGTTTGGTTAGGTCAAACCGCGCCGCGCAATGACTATATCACCACTCTGGGGCCGGCGCCGGCGCCGATTTTTATGCTGCGCAGCAAATATCGTTACCGCCTGTTGCTGAAAACCGATAAAAACATTAAAATTCAGGAGGTTGTCAAAGTTTGGTTAAGCAAAGTGTCAATTCCTTCCAACGTGCGTGTCGAAGTGGACATCGACCCTTACAGCTTTATGTGAAAAAAGTTAAAAACTTGCATTTTTTTAATAAATTAGAAACTAATTATTATATATTATCCTAACCATGTTATTCAAAAACGGATACGAAAATTGAAAAAAGATTCTAAAACCAAAATTGCTTCGACTTACGCATTGGCGCTTTATGAGGGCGCCGAGCAGCGCCGGGCGGTAGAGGCGGTTGTCAAAGACGTCGAAACGCTGACGGCATTATTGCGCGAAGATAAAAATTTTGTTGCTTATCTGGCCAATCCCTTGTGGGATGCCGCGGCTAAAAAGTCGGCGCTTAAAAGCATTGCGCCTAAATTGAAGCTGTCTTCCGAAACATTGAATTGCCTTGATATTCTGGCTGATAACGGCCGCTTCGGCGAATTGGCGCTGATATTGGACGGCTTTCGTAAAATTTATTATCAGAAACATGGCATTGAGGAAGTTGAAGTCGCTTCCGTCAAGGCTTTAAGCCCTGCTCAGGACAAAAAGCTCAAGGCAGAGCTGGAAAAGCTTTTGCAGAAAAAAGTTGTTGTTAACTACCTGATTATGCCCGAGCTCTTGGGCGGTCTGCGTATCAAATACGGTTCGTCAATGATTGACGATACCTTGGCAGGAAAATTAAATCGTTTAGAATTAGTGATGAAAGGTGGACGGTAATGTCTATACACGCAAGCGAAATAACCTCCATTATTAAAGAAAAAATCGCCGATTCCGGAGTGGATTTGGATGTCTCCGAAGTCGGCCAGGTTTTATCCGTCGGTGACGGTATCGCCCGCATTTACGGTCTTGACAAAGTACAGGCCGGCGAACTGGTTGAGTTCCAGAGCGGCGTCAAAGGAATGGCGCTGAATCTGGAAGAAGACAACGTCGGCGTGGTTATCTTCGGTTCTGACCAGGAGATCAAAGAAGGAGATACGGTTAAACGCACCGATCAGATCGTCAGCGTTCCGGTCGGCAAGGGGCTTCTCGGACGCGTTGTCGACGGTTTGGGTAATCCGATTGACGGTGCCGGAGAAATTAAGGCGACTGAATTCAGTATGACCGAAGTTAAGGCTCCCGGAATTATCCCGCGGAAAAGCGTGCATGAACCGGTTCAGACCGGCTTGAAAATCGTTGATTCTCTGATTCCGATCGGCCGCGGCCAGCGCGAATTAATCATCGGCGACCGCCAGACCGGAAAAACCGCGATTATTCTTGATACGATTATCAATCAAAAAAGAATTAACGACCAGGCCAAAGATGAGCGCGAAAAATTATACTGCGTTTATGTCGCGATCGGTCAAAAACGTTCAACCGTCGCTCAGGTGGTTAAAACCTTGAAAGACTACGGCGCAATGGATTATACCATTGTCGTTGCCGCGACCGCTTCTGACCCCGCGCCGATGCAGTTTATGGCGCCTTATTCGGGCTGCGCCATGGGAGAATACTTCCGCGATAACGGCATGCATGCGGTTATCTTTTACGATGACTTGTCCAAGCAGGCGACGGCTTACCGCCAGATGTCGCTGTTGCTCCGCCGTCCGCCGGGGCGTGAAGCTTATCCCGGTGACGTTTTCTATCTGCACTCACGTCTGCTTGAGCGCGCCGCCAAAATGAATGATGACGAAGGGGCAGGGTCCTTAACGGCAATGCCGGTTATTGAAACGCAGGCCGGTGACGTTTCCGCTTATATCCCGACCAACGTTATTTCGATTACCGACGGTCAGATATTCTTGGAAAGCAGCCTGTTTTATCAGGGGGTCCGTCCGGCGGTGAATGTCGGTATTTCCGTCAGCCGCGTCGGTTCTGCCGCGCAGATTAAGGCCATGAAGCAGGTTGCCGGTAAGATTAAGCTGGAATTGGCGCAGTATCGCGAAATGGCTGCTTTCTCGCAGTTTGCTTCCGATCTGGATGCCTCGACCCGCGCGTTGCTTGATCGCGGCGCCCGTCTGACCGAACTTTTGAAACAGCCGGTTTATCATCCGATGCCGGTTGAAGACGAAGTCGTATCGATTTTTGCCGGGGTTCGCGGTTATCTGGATAAAATTCCGGTCAAAGAAGTCCGCAATTTTGAACAGAAAGCGCTGACCGCCATCAAGGCTAATCATCCGCAGTATCTGGAAGAAATTAAAGAAAAGAAGGTAATCAGCGATGAGCTTGACGCCAAGCTGACACAGTTCTTTGAGGGCTTCCTGAGCGAATTCAACGGGGAAGAAAAAGCAGCATAGGATTGAAATATGGCAGGCTTAAAAGAGTTAAGAACTCGTATCGAAACCATAAAATCGACACAGAAAATCACTTCGGCAATGAAGATGGTTGCTGCTTCCAGGCTGCGTAAATCTCAGGGGCTGATTGCCAAATCGCTTTTCTATAACAACAACCTGCTGGCTTCGGCCAACAGGGTGTTGTTTGAGCTGAAATCTCAGGAACGCGATACCGGCGTCAGTTTCATTTATCCGCCGATGATGCGCGGCCACGCGGAACAGAAAAATTATCTGTTGCTGGTTTTTGCCTCTGACCGCGGTTTATGCGGCAGCTACAATTCTCAGGTCGCCAAAGCGGCGGCGCATCGCATTGAAGAACTGACCGCCGGGGGCAAGAACGTTAAAATCGTCTGCGTCGGCAAAAAGGGCGCTGATATTCTCAAACGCAAATATGCCCCGATGATTATCCGCACCATTGACGCGGTTGCCAAAAAAGGCGCCAAATATTACGAGGCCACCGATATTGCCTATCCGATTATAGATGCCTTTAACCGCGGGGAAATTGATGTCTGCGAAGTGGTTGTCAGCCATTTCCGCTCCGCAATTAACCGCGAGGTAAAAGTCGGACAGATCTTGCCGGTGCTGATTGAAGATTTTGAATATAACCGTATGCATGCGCCGATTAACGTTGTGCGCGGCGCCTATTACGATTATGAACCGGGAAGGATGGAAATTCTTGACGGTATCCTGCCGTTGATTTTCAAGTCCAGCGTTTTCCAGGCCATTGTCCATTCTCAGGCTTCCGAACACGGCGCCCGTATGACCTCAATGGATAACGCTACCCGCAATGCCAAAGACATGATATCGGGGTTGACGCTGCGTTACAACCGCATCCGTCAGACCGCGATTACCACCGAACTGATTGAAATTATAGCCGGTGCCGAAGCTTTATAGAAAGTTTTAAGGAGAGAACAAGATGACCGAAAAAAAGACTACCGCGAAAACAGCCAAAACCAAAAAAACAACGGTTAAGGCCGAAAGCGCAACCACGCGCGATAAAAAAGCCATTAAACAGATGGCTGCGGACGAAAAAAAATCTGTAAAAAAAATCAAAGCCGTTGAAAATAAAGAACGCGGAACCGGTAAACTCGGCCATATTTCCCAGGTTATGGGCGCCGTTGTCGACGTGAAATTTGATGCCGTTGAAGAACTGCCGCCGATTTTAACCGCTTTGGAATGTGATAACCACGGCAAAAAACTGGTATTGGAAGTTGCCCAGCATATCGGCGAAAATGTCGTTCGTACGATTGCTATGGATGTAACCGACGGTCTGGTTCGCGGTCTGGAAGTTGTTAATACCGGTTCGCCGATTGAAGTGCCGGTCGGCCCCGAAATGCTCGGCCGCATTATCAATGTAATCGGTGATCCCGTTGACGGCCGCGGCGATATCAAAACCAAAACCTATTATCCGATTCACCGTCCGGCGCCGGCTTTTGTCGACCAGTCTACCGAGACCGAAGTTTTGACGACCGGCATTAAGGTTATTGACTTGCTTGAGCCTTATGCCAAAGGCGGTAAAATCGGTTTGTTCGGCGGCGCCGGCGTCGGCAAAACCGTCTTGATTATGGAACTGATTAACAACATTGCCAAAGGCCACGGCGGCTACTCGGTATTCGCCGGAGTAGGGGAAAGAACCCGCGAAGGCAACGACCTTTATCATGAAATGATTGAATCCGGCGTTATTGACCTGAAAGGCGATAAATCCAAGACCGTGCTGGTTTACGGCCAGATGAACGAACCCCCCGGAGCCCGTGCCCGTGTCGCTCTGTCGGGATTGACGCAGGCCGAATATTTCCGTGATGAAGAACATCAGGACGTTTTGTTCTTCGTAGATAACATTTTCCGCTTCACGCAGGCCGGTTCCGAGGTTTCGGCGCTGCTCGGACGTATTCCGTCGGCCGTGGGATATCAGCCGACCCTGGGTACCGATATGGGCGCGATGCAGGAACGTATTACCTCAACCAAAAACGGTTCTATTACCTCGGTTCAGGCGGTATATGTTCCGGCCGATGACTTAACTGACCCGGCGCCGGCAACCACCTTTGCGCACTTGGACGCCACCACCGTTTTGTCGCGTCAGATTTCCGAGCTTGGTATTTATCCGGCGGTTGACCCGTTGGATTCGACCAGCCGTATTCTTGACCCGATGATTGTCGGTGACGAGCATTATAATGTTGCCCGCCAGGTTCAGGAGATTTTGCAGAAATACAAATCGCTGCAGGATATTATTGCCATTTTGGGTATGGATGAATTGTCCGAGGAAGACAAGCTGACGGTTGCCCGTGCCCGCAAGGTTCAAAAGTTCCTGTCGCAGCCTTTCCATGTCGCCGAGGTCTTTACCGGCACGCCGGGTGTCTTTGTTAAGCTTGAAGACACGATTAAAGGCTTTAAGGGCATTATTGAAGGGCAGTATGATAATATTCCCGAACAGGCTTTCTATATGGTCGGAACCATTGAAGATGTTTTGGAAAAGGCCAAAAAAATGGAAAACGCCGCATAACCTGAGGCTCTAAGGATTGAATATGGAAAAAGAGATACTTTTCAGAATATCGCGCCCTTACAAAGTTTTCAAAACTCTGAAAACGGCGGCGGTCGTTCTTCCCGGCGTTAAAGGGGATATAACCATTATCCCCGAACGCGCGCCAACCATGATTCTTCTGCGTAACGGCGTTGTTCAGATTTTAGGCCGCGGCAATCAGGTTGAAGACCGCTATTTTATCAAAGGCGGTATTGCCGATGTCGCCCGTGACCGCTGTGCGGTTTCAACCGAAAAAGCCATCTTTTTTGACAGCATTGATTTGGAAAAAGCCGAGCGCAAACGCGACGAAGCCCGCTATGAAGAGGATAAAGCCTATTATCAGATGATTGTTGATTATCTGCGGCAAAACTCAAAATAAGCTTCCTCATTTTTTATGCTAAACAGCCCGTTATTTATGAGACGGGCTGTTTATTGTATCCGGATACTCTCTTTGGCAAGGGAAATTTTTCAGATAAAAATAATCAGTAATCATCTCCCATTCCGGCATTGCAACTACCACATTTACTTGAAGTACTACTCATGCTAACACATTGTTTCACTGAAGTTATTGTATTTTTCACCGAATATTGGCATTGAAAATGGTTACCACTGCCATAAGTGTAAGTCTCACCAATATAATATCTGTCCTTAAACTGCAGTTTGCTTGTATAACCGCCTTTAGCATCAAAAAATAACTCGGCTTTAGAAAGGGAAGAAACATTTCTCACCGTTGCAGACATAATACTGATTGATGTCTGACTTTTATTATCAATTGAACGACCATTTGCATCTACAATTGTTTTGTCACCTTTTAATTGATCTCCGACAACGATTGTACACTTACTCCCACTGGTTTGAATAAAGCTTTTATTTGTTTCCGAACCATAATTCCGACCGATAATATTTGAACCTGCCGGAACGTACAAAGTAGATTCGCTGCCCATCTTAACACTGCCGAGATAGGTATAACCTCCGATTCCCAAGGCACTTTGATTGGCAATTTCAATATCGCCGATATTATTGCCAAACAGGTCGCTGTTTGATGAGCTATTAGGTTGGTATTCATCTCTTCCGTAACTGCCGGCCATTGCTTTTAATGTCAAATATCCTGAGGCTACTTCCAACCTTTTAATATAAATTGTCGTGAGGCCATTGGGGTTCAGTATCAGAGTTGTGGTACCGGTTGCACCCAATCCTTCCATCTGTGCTTCGATACTGTCAATTTCCAAGGACTTGCTAAAGGTGATTGCTTCCGCTTCCAAAATACCTCTGGTACATTGCTTGGAGATATTGGCAGCGTCAGAGAAAGTTGCGGTTTCTAATGATATGGTATCCGTAACTTTGATATTTCCGCTAAAAGCACATTTAGTTTTTCCGGCTTTGGCTGCCGCAACCATATCGGCATTATTTTTAATTAATGTATATCCTTGTGCCTCTACCTGAGTTTGACAATTATCGGCTGCTTCACATTTACCGGTAGTTTTATTGCAAGTTTCGCCTTCACTGCAATCTATTCCGCCGTTGGCACAGTTGGGAGCCTCGCAGGTACCGTTATTGTCCACCTGATTGCTCGGGCAGACACAGGTGCCGTCGACACAGCTTTTGTCCCCGCT
>CALXTG010000022.1 GCA_944391355.1 uncultured Alphaproteobacteria bacterium | reverse complement strand
TTCCTGAGGAGTGTTGTTATTCATTGTTTTTACCTAAAAATATTAAAACGGGCTTGATACGTCGGGGATCAACGGTTGAGGCGCCGAATTTTCCACAGCTGTCTGGGCAGCCGGCTGTTCGTTGATCTCAACTTTGGTTTCGATGACTTCAGAAACTTTCTGAGCCGGCGCCGGGGTTACGGTTGTCGTAACGGTCTTGGTTTCAGCCGGTTTGGCTGTGGCTTTGGGTGCCGGTTGCTTTTTGTTGATGCCGAGATATTTTTCAATAGCTTTCTTTTCCTGATCTTTTTCATTGGAGGTAATCAGGTTCAGGTCATAGAGAACTTCAAGTTTGCGGATATCTTTGGCCGCGGTCAGAATATCTTTGGCCGGCGCTTTGTTTTTCATGCGCTGGCGCGGTGTCGGCGGCAGCAGGGCTTCGATAATCAGTTCGCGTTCGGCGGCAAATTCGCGCGGCGTAATTGCACGGGATTCAACCGCTTCCTTCAAGACATTAATCCTTTCGATAATCATATCGGGCGAGGGAACCGGGTTGTCAATGCCGAGAGCGCCGGGTTTATGGGTTAACGGCAGCAGCCCGCCGACATTGGTCATGCGGCGGCTTAAAAATTCTTCTTTGGTAATCAGGTCTTTTTCTGCCAGTTCTTTTAAAATCAGGAAACGGGAAATAATATTCTGTTCCTGCGGCGTAAACAAAACTTCGACGGCTTTAATATCGGCCTGGGCCTCGGCTTTGTTATCGGCGGCTTTGTTCTGATATTTGACGAACAACGCTTCTTCCATGGCCGATTTTCCCTGTTTGTCGGCGGCAGTTTCGCTGATATTGAAAACTTTGGTGCCGTTTTGATCCTCAATCAGCAGCTCGCTTTGGCGGACATTAATAAGGCGCAGTCTTTTGCGGGCGATTTCCGACATCTTTTCGGGAATGTTGTTTTGTGTGCCGAGCAGGCTGGTTTCCGGGCCGTTCAGGACGATTAAATCTTCATAATACTGACGGGCGCGGTTGGTGCGTCCCATTTGTTCGTAGAGCAGGGCGCCGACCAGCAGAGCCTGCGGCTGGCGGGGATTTTCGCTGAGGGCGTTGATCAGATGTTGTTCGGCGGCGGCAAAATCGCCCTGGCTGTAGGCAACGGTGGCCAGTCCGGCTTCTTTGGAACCGCGGTTGTAATATTCTTTGTCGGCCTGCCAGCTGTGGCTGGGTTCCTGTTCATGGTTTCTCTGCATAAAGCCGCAGGAAGTCAGCAGTCCCATTGCGACGCCGGTGTAGAGAATTTGCTTTGCAATACGCCCTGAAAACACCAATTTGCTCCTTAGATTTTGACGATTTTCTTTAATTTACCCGTATATTATTAAATATTAACTAATAATACAATAATTTTAATCGGCACTGTGAATTTGTGCTTGATTTAAAAAATAAATTCTGTAGTATGCATGCTAAATTACGTTGGAAATTGCGGGCGTGGTGGAATTGGCAGACACGCCAGACTTAGGATCTGGTGCCGCAAGGCGTGAGAGTTCAAGTCTCTCCGTCCGCACCATTCCTTAAAAACTTGTTTTTAACCTTAATTGAATAAGAGAAATTTTATGAAAGTTACAGAAAATAAGTCTGAAGGCTTAAAAAAAGAATATCAGGTTCAGGTTTCGGCCACCGATTTTGAAAAAAAAGTTGACGAGAAACTGAATAATATTGCTAAGACTGCTAAAATTCAGGGTTTCAGAGCCGGTCATGCGCCGAAATCAATGATTAAACAAAAATACCGCGCTTCGGTTTTGGGCGAAGTCATGGAAGAGCTGGTTCAGTCCGCCGCCAATGATATTGTTAAGGACAATAATCTGAAACCGGTTATGATGCCCGATATCAAAATTACTTCTTTTGCCGACGGCAAAGACTTGGAATTTACCGTCAGTCTGGAGAATATGCCGGAAATCAAACTCGGTAACCTCAATGAAATTTCTTTAACCCGCGTTACCGCTGAAGTTCCTGCCGAAGAAGTTGAAAAGGCTTTGAAATATCTGGCCAACAGCCGCAAAGAAACCGCCAAAGTCGAAGAAGACCGCACTACGGTTAAAGGCGATACCGTCATGATTGATTTTGTCGGAACGGTTGACGGCGTTGAATTTCAGGGCGGCAAGGGCGCCAATTATCCTCTGGAACTGGGGTCAGGTTCGTTTATTCCCGGCTTTGAAGATCAGCTGATCGGCAAAAAAGCCGGTGATAAGGTTGAAGTTAAAGTTACCTTCCCGGAAAATTATCATGCCAAGGATCTGGCCGGCAAAGCTGCCGTCTTTACGACTGACATCAAAGAAATCCGCGTTGCCAAAGATGTTGAAATCAATGATGAATTTGCCAAATCTTTGGGTGAAGAAAGCCTGGATAAATTAAAAGAACTGATTTCAAACCGCATTAAAGGCGATTATGAGCAGGCAACCCGCATGAAACTGAAAAGAGAACTGCTGGATAATCTGGATAAAAATTATGATTTCGCCGCGCCGCAGTCACTGGTCGATGCCGAATATAAAGGCATTGTCGCCCAGTATGAACAGGCTAAAAAACATAATCAGCTTGATGAAAGCGAAAAAGCCAAGCCGGAAGAAGAAATCCTCAGCGAATATAAAGATATTGCCGTTCGCCGTGTCAAACTCGGTCTGCTGTTGTCAGAAATCGGCAAAGATGCCAAAATTACGGTTAATCCCGAAGATATCAATGCCGCAATTATGAATGAAGCCAAAAAATATCCGGGACAGGAAAAGGCCGTATTCGATTATTATCTGAAAAACAAGCAGGCGATTGAATCTTTGAAAGCTCCGGTTTTTGAAGAAAAAATCATTGATTATATCGTTAGCCAGGCCAAGGTAGCCGATAAGGTTGTTTCGGTCGAAGAACTGTATAAGTTTGACGAAGATGCCAAACCGGCGAAAAAAACAGCTAAAAAGGAAAGCAAAGCTGAAAAGAAAGAACCCGAAGCCAAAGCCGAAAAACCGGCTAAGAAGACAGCTAAAAAAGCTTCGTAGTTTGATTTTGAATCATAAAAAAGCCCTCCGGACGGAGGGCTTTTTTATGATAGGGCGTTGTCATGCAGGTATTTTGTCAGTATATCAAAAAAGGTATGACATATTCTACAGGAGCAACTGCAAAAT
>CALXTG010000021.1 GCA_944391355.1 uncultured Alphaproteobacteria bacterium | reverse complement strand
CGGCGACTTCTTCGGCGGTAAAGACCCGCTGCATAAAATGCAGGCCAAACTTATTCAGAGTTCCGGAAATTCTCTCAATACTGACGATATCATTTCCCAATCCGACAATCATTCCTGTTCCTTTCGCGGCAAACGGGCTGCTTTTTGTTCTATTCTTTTCAACCTTGCTTGTCCCAGTTTATCCAAAGTCTTTTTAACCAGATAATAGGAAAGAAACCAGGCTGCAAAATAATAAGGGATACAACCGACCATCATCGGCCAGATAATCGGCCAGACATCGGAAAAGAAAACCCGAAAATCAAATGTCATCAGCGCATGCATGGATTTTTCAAAAACTTTGAGGAATTCGACTTTGGCACCGGAAGTCGTTTCCCCTAAAAACCAGCGTCCGGTATACAAAACCGAAACCCAGATGAAAGGAAAAGTCCAGGGGTTGCCGGCCGCGGTTCCGATGGCGCTGGCCAAAATATTGCCGCGAACAAACCAGGCTGTAATTGCCGCCAAAACAAAGTGAAAACCGACAAACGGCGTAAAGGAAATCGCCACCCCGCAGGCCACCCCGGCCGCAATCTCCCGCGGCGTCCCTTTAAGACGCTGCAGACGCAGCAAAATATAACGGCCGTAACGCTTCCAGCCGCCTTCCGGCCAGAGCCATGACTTCAGACGTTTAAGAAAAGATGGTTTGCGGCGACGTTTAAACATGAAATCCCCTCTGTTGTATAATGATAAGATAATATATAAAATATAGAATATAAGTCAAATAAAGAAATTTATCGAAGATTATACGAACTTTATGTAAGAAAATCTGGTTGGCGTGCGTGAATAATAAGAATTTAGGAAATCGGCGAGCTTTATGTAAGAAAGTTCGGAGAATGAGTCTAGTAGAGTGATTTCAGCGGCGAGAAAAATTTTAGTGTATACAGAAATACATGAATTTTTCGAGACCGCGCAAAATTGCTCTAATAGACCGTTATACGAATTTTATGTAAGAAAGTTCGCAGAATGAGGTAAATAATAAGAATTAAGAGAGCCGAAGCGTGAGCGTGCATTTTAGCACGTGACCGGTTCGGCTACTCGTAAATTCTGTATTAGTTACCCATTATACGAACTTTATTGGCTGGCGCGAGCCACATAAGACACCACCTTTGACGCTTTGAGGGCTGCGATGATATCCGTCAAATGCTTGAGATCTTTAACTTCAACATCCAATTGCAGCTCAAAATAGCTGACCGTGCGGTTGGTAATGTTCAGATTGGCAATGTTGCCGTTGTTGCGGGCAATCAGGTTTGATAACTCTCCGAGCGAACCGGGTTCATTTGTCAGCATCAGTTTCAGACGACCGATATGCATCCCCTCAAGAGCTTCGTCTCCCCAGGCAATATCCAGCCAGCGCTCGGGTTCATCGGCAAATTTTTCAAGCACCTTACAGTCAATGGTATGAACCGCCACGCCTTTTCCGGTTGTAACAATCCCAACGATCCGATCACCGGGCAGCGGATGACAGCAACCGGCAAAATGTACCGCCATTCCGGGAATAAGTCCTTTGATTTTCAGCGGCTCGCCTTTTTTGGCTTTTTTATCACTGCTTTTTCTGAAAACCGGTTTCAATGATTTAACCACCCGGCCGAGCTTTGACTGCTTATAACCGGGATAAACTGCTTTGAGGACATCCCAGCTGGTTACCAAACCTTCCCCGACTTTGGCATAAATATCATCTATGGATTCGGCCTCGAAATTCTGCAGCACATTCACCAAAGCCTTTTCGGAAAACTCCAGATTTTCCCCTTTAAATGTCCGCTCCAAAACCTGCTGGCCGAGCGTAATAAACTGCTCGCGCTTATAAGCCCGCACATATTTGCGGATAGCGGCTTTGGCCTTCCCCGTAACGACAAAACGGTCCCACTCGGTTGAAGGGTGCTGCGCTTTGGAAGTCAAAATTTCGACCTGATCGCCGTTCTGCAAAACGGTGCGCAGCGGCCGGATTTCTCCGTTAATTTTGGCGCCGACGCAGGTATCGCCGACTGAAGAATGAACCGCATAGGCAAAATCAACCGGCGTTGAATTAAGCGGCAGCCCGATCAAATCGCCTTTCGGCGTAAAACAAAATACCTGGTCATTATACATTTCCAGTTTGGTATTTTCCAAAAATTCTTCGGGATTGGAAGCCTGTTCCAAGATCTCCAGCAGTTCCCTGATCCAGCGGAAATTGCGTCCGACGGCCTTTTCCCCCTGTTTATAAGCCCAGTGCGCCGCCACGCCTTTTTCGGCAACCTCATGCATTTCATGCGTACGGATCTGGATTTCAATCCGGGTATTTTCCGGCCCGATAATTCCGGTATGCAGCGATTTATAACCGTTGGGTTTCGGGGTGGAAATATAATCCTTAAAACGACGCGGCACCATATGGTATTTTGAATGGACAACACCCAGCGCCTGATAACAGGTGGCAACATCATCGACACAGATGCGAAAAGCCATAATATCGGACAACTGTTCAAACGAAGCGTTTTTCTGCTGCATTTTGCGCCAGATTGAATAAGGGGTTTTCTCGCGGCCGGTAATGGTTGCCTTGATACCGTTATCGGCCATATCCTTTTCCAGCTGGGCAATAATTTTCGGTACCAGATTATTCCCCTGCTCGCGCAAGAAATTCAAACGGGCGACAATTGAATCATGGGCTTCTTTATGAAGCTCGGCAAAAGCAATCTCTTCCAGCTCGCTTTTAACTTCCTGCATCCCGATACGTTCGGCTAACGGCGCATAAATATCCAGCGTTTCTTTGGCAACGCGGGCGCGTTTTTCAGGCTTGCAAAAATGCAGCGTGCGCATATTGTGCAGACGGTCAGCCAGCTTAATCAGCAGCACGCGGATATCTTCCGACATCGCCAACAGCAGCTTACGGAAATTTTCCGCCTGCTTGTTATTGGCTGATTTCTGCTCAATCATCGCCAATTTGGTCAGTCCGTCGACAATCTGCGCGACTTGATCTCCGAACAGGCTGCGCACCTCTTCCACGGTCGTATCGGTATCTTCGACCGTATCATGCAGCAGACCGGCTATAATTGAAGCGGAATCAAGCTTAAATCTGGTCAGAATACCCGCGACTTCAATCGGATGGGAATAATAAGGATCCCCGGAAGCTCTGAGCTGAGCTCCGTGTTTTTTCATTGCAAAGACATAAGCGCGGTTTAATGCGTCTTCATCGGCATCAGGGTCATAGGATTTAACCAAATCAACTAATTCATACTGTCTTAACATCTGACCTCTGCAGTTTCTAACTTAATCTTATCAATGCTTTGCCATCTTTCTCAGGAATCGCAAAGCCTCCTGAATATATTCTGGAGGCTTAACGTTAAAAAATCAATAATATTCTGAAAGATTATTCTTCAATCTCGTCGAAATCGCCTATTTCGGCACCCAAATCCAAACCTTCGTCAAGAACTTCGACTTCATCATCCAAAGCGACATCGCTGTCAACATCGACATCAACCTCTGCTTCGCCGTCTTCACCGACGACCTGCATATTATCGGCAATATCGGTATCAAGCAGCAGACCGGAGAACTGTTCGTCCAAATCGGCCAACTCTTTCTCGGCAGCCATAATTTCAAGTTCTTCTTCTTCGGGTTCTTCAACCTCGACATACTTCTGCAATCCCATAACCAGGGATTTCTGCAATTCTTCAATACTGACGGTCTCATCGGCAATTTCGCGCAGGGCGATAACCGGATTTTTATCATTATCCTTAGCAACGGTAATCGGCGAACCGGCAGCAATATCTTTGGCGCGCTGAGCCGCAACCATCAGAAGCTCATAGCGGTTAGGAATTTTATCAATGCAATCTTCAACTGTAACACGTGCCATTTTATTAATTTCCCATATTTTTAAAATTATGTTTACCTACGTATACCCATTATCAAAATGAAATGCAATAACAAAATGCAGAAAATTAATTTTTAGCTCTGGCATTAATTAAAATTAGAAACCGGAACCACCAGAAGATAATTATCGGTTTCAAGAAGTTTATCATACAGTTCGCCGCGGTGCTTGCGCACTTCCAACACATCCGACAGCGGCGCCTGATACATTTCCAAAACCGCGGCCGAAGTCGCAAAATGCAGCTTGGCATTATACGGCGTCTGCTTATTAACTTCCCGCTCATAGTAACGGGACTGGTAAAGCTTAATATTTTTAAGCGCAGCGGTACTCATGCGGCTGACACGGTAAGCTTTCAAGGCTTTGTCGCAGGTATAAGCCCAGCTCTCCAAATTGAAGCCCTCCGAACCGATAAGCATCTGAAATTCATTTTCCCAACCCAAAAATCTGATGCGCTGTGCCAGACGCTGACAGGGATTAACCAAATCTTTCACACGGTTAATCGGCAGTTTTGATCCCTGTTCGCTTTCCCACAAATCAATTAAAGTTCCGGCCGCAAACAAAGATAAACGGCGTCCCGGCTGATTGCCGAACGCATTGACTTTATCCAGCGTATTAATAAAAGCTTTAACGTCGGCCGCCGTTAACAAACTCGTTTTGCTCGGATTCGGCGTACGCAAGTCACTGCGCCCCAGCTTTTTCTCCGCCGGCGCATCGGGGCCGAAATCTTTCATCGGCACAATCTTTTCCACTGTTTCAAAAAACCGGGGATTATGCATTGCTTTGGCTTTTACCGGTTCCGGCAGCGGATATTCTTTCAGGTCAATATTATAAGGCCAAGCCTCGGGCATTAACAAAAAATAAAAAGCCGGCGACAAAAACTCCAGATTTTTAATATCTTTAACCTGCGGTGCCAGACGGGTCGGAAACTTATTTTTGGTTTCTTTAATCCCCGGCAGGTTCAAAACTTTTTCCGACATTCCCGGAACCTGATGCAGATAAGGGCCGATATATTGATAATACTGCTCCGGCAGCGCTGCCAGCATATTTAAAACCGCTTCTTCGTTTTTCGGAGCTATCCGCGCTTCCCTTTTACCATAGGCCGTAATGGTATTTTTAAATACCTCGTTAAAAACCGTTCCGATATTCCAGCCGTAATCATAGCCTTTGTCATAATCTTCGGCTTCGGCGGCATATTTCTTTTGCAGTTCGGAAAACGGCGGCAGCTTTTGCTGCAAATCCACGTCAAAAGCCCCTGCATAATCGGCCGGCCCGGAAAAAACCGTTCCGGGCCAGAAGCTCAACAGGCCGACTATGACAAAGTGCTTAAGTTTCATGAGGGATTACGGCTGACTCTGACCTTAAATTTCAAAACCGTTTTCCCGTCAGCGGGGAGCTGCAAAGTCCAAACCGCCGTATCGGCATTTTTCTTGGCGCTCTGCAGGCTTTCGCTCAGAATCTCCCAGCTGTTGCTGAAATTCTGCTCAAACTTTACTTCCACGGCCTCGGCCTTAACATTGTTGAAAGTAATTTCCAGATCGGCTTCGCTGACATCTTTGGAAATTTTTCTGACATCAGTCACCTTACCGGCGGCATAAACATCAAAAGCCTTTCCGATCTGAAGTTCGGCTTCTTCGCCTTTGGCCAGCTGTTCAAGGCGGCTTTCGCCGATAAACTGGACATCGCCGCGGCTGTCGTTTTCATAAAAGCGAACCGTTCCTTCCGGCAGCGCAATCCCCAGATTATCTTCCTGGCGGTTATTCAGTTTGATAATCACTTCCGGATTAGCCTTTTTAAATTCGTTCTGCCGGGCATTCACGCCGATATACAAAGGAGAAACCAAACGATATTCTTTACCGAAGCTGACATTTTCTCGGCTCAGCAGGCTGACCTGTTTGGTTTGTTTATCTTTCAGCGTGGTTTTAACCGGCAGCGTATAAAGATAATAATCTGCAAATGCCTCGCTGGCCGGCATAGAAGCAGATTCGTTAACGGCAAAGCTGTCCATAACGGCACCGGCAGCCTTCATCATCCGGGCCATAACCGGGCGCGGCGCCGCCACCTGGTTGATACTGCCCGCAATCAACTGAACCTCGGCATTTTTGTAATCGGTTCCCGATTCGTTATTCAGGGTAATCCAGCCGTTCAAAGCCAGTTTATTGTCAGCCTTCAAATCAGCGACATAATCGGCCTTCCAGCTCAAACCGTTGGTCAGATAAGCCAGTTCCAAAGGCTTGTTCCCCGCGGCAACGCTGTCAAGATTAATTACCAATGTCGGTTTGACGCGCAGATTAGCAGGCAGTTTTTCATAAACAATCCGTCCCGGAAAATTCGTTTCGACACCGTAACTGAACTGCAAAACCGGCGAACCGTAATTGCTGTTGAGAACTTTGGCTTTATCAAAAGTCGTCTGCCCGGTCTGCTCATTGTACAAAGCAGTTTTCACCGTCTCGCCGATTGAGCTTTCCAAAAGATTATTGGCATTCAGCAGATCATAGTCATAATTCTGTTCAACAACCCGAATACCGTCGCCGAGCAGCAGAGCCGTCTCAGGACGCATCTGCGATGCAACTCCCTCAAAGGCGATCGAATTTGCCCCCTGCCCCAGCGTAACGTTTCGCGTATCTTTCACAAAAGCAAGATTATTGTTATAAATACTGACCTGCATAACGCTGTTCTGCTCGCTGCCGACCAGGATCTCGCCTTCTGCCGCAGCAACGCCGCCGGCCGCCAGAGCCAAGCCGATACCCAGCATCGAAAACAGTTTTTTATTGACCATAAAACTTCTCCTTCTGATAATTAACTGCGCCTAATATAATCCATAAATTTGAAAAAAAGAAGTGATAAATTAACAATATTACTAGACTCGGAGCGATTATTTTTTTATTATTGAACCATAATAACTTAACTTTAACCCCGTAAACCGGACGCAAAGATTGTCCAGCGGGGCTTCTTTACTCTGAGGAGACTAATCATGGGTTGGACAGTTGAAATGGTCGAAGACCTTAAAAAGATGTGGGCAGAAGGATTGACTACCGGAGAACTCGGCAAAAAACTCGGTGTTTCCCAAAACTCCATCGTCGGTAAGGTACACCGCCTCGGCCTTTCCGGACGCCCCTCGCCGATTAAGAAAAAAGACGAAGAAGAAACCGCCGCTCCGGCTCCGAAAGCCAAAAGTGAAAAACCGGCTGCCAAACCTGCCCCCAAAGCAAAACCCGCCGCCGCTCCGGCCGAACCCGTAAAAACCGAAAAACCGGCTGCGGTTCAGCATCAGGAAGTGAAAAGGCCTCAGGTTTGCGGCGCACCGCAGACATCGCACCATAAAGAAGGCAAAGCCGCTTTGACCGATCTGGACAATCACACCTGCCGCTGGCCGATCGGCGATCCCAAAGATGAAAATTTTCATTTCTGCGGACGCAAAATCAAAATCGGTCAAACCTACTGCGATGAGCACGCAAATATTGCTTACGTCAAAACTGCCAAAAAATAGCCGCCCTGCCGGACAATAACCTGACTGCCGCGATAATTTTACAAATCAGATTAGGTATATTTGTAAAATATTAACTTCTGCGGCAGTATACTGACAGTAAGTAGAAGAAGATTTTAAAAGGATCATAGAAAATGTCATTAGGCAGTATTTTAGCTTTTCTGGCCGGCATCGGCGTCGTTATCGGTTCAATTGTTTCGGCAACCGACCGCCCTTTGGCTTTTATAGATATTCCCAGTATGATTATCGTTGTCGGCGGTACCGTCGTAACCCTGTTTATTTCTTACGAAGCCAAAAACGCGGTTCATGCTCTGAAGTTAATGCTCAGCGCTTTTAAACGTCACGGCGATTCCGAAAACTCGTTAAAAGACGAAATCGGCAGGATTGTCCGCTGGGCCTACATCATTCAGAAAAACGGCTTACAGGGGCTGGAAAACGAAATTACCGACAGCCTGCGCGAAGACAACCCGTTTCTGGCCTACGGCGCGGATCTGGTTGTTACCGGTTATACCGGAGCCGAAATTAAACAGATTCTTGAACATACTTTGGAATCTCAGGCCGAAAGAGACCGCCGTCCGACCGATGCCCTGAAAAAAATGGGCGGTGACGCGCCGGCATTCGGTATGCTCGGAACCTTAATCGGTTTGGTTATCATGCTGAGCAACATGGGCGGCGATCCATCGGCAATCGGCCCCAGCATGGCGGTTGCCTTAATTACCACTTTTTACGGTATTATCCTTGCCCGTATCATTTTCATCCCGCTGGCCACCAAAGTCGCCGCCCGCAACGATGTAACCATATTTAAAAACATCATGCAGATGGAAGGGCTGGTTCTGCTGGCAGAAAGAAAAAGCCCGCGTTATATTCAGGATAAAATTAATTCTTTCGTTGACAGCGAAGAACAATTCCTGATTGACCGCGACCTGAACAACACCTCCAGCAGCAGTTCGGAAAACTAAAATGAAAAAAAAGCCTGAAGATAAAATTGATGAAGACTGGATGTCCACCTACGGCGATATGGTCACGCTTCTGCTGTGCTTTTTCGTTATGATGCTCTCAGTTTCCAAACCCGACGTTGCCAAATTCGAACAAATCCAGGCCGGTTTGAACGAAGGGCTCGGCAAAAAACAGGTACAGCGCCCGATTGAAACCATGCTTTTAGAACTGACCGACGACATTCAGTCAATGAATTTGGAAAAAGAAGTAGCCTTGGGCAGCGATACCCAGGGGATCGTTTTGGAATTCGGCGGCGATATGCTGTTTGATTACGGTTCCGCCGAAATCAAACCCGAGGCGCTTCCGGCCTTGAAACGGCTGGCGGCGACACTGCAGTCCGACAGATACAATACTTTCAATTTCAGCATAGAAGGGCATACCAGCGACGAAAAGTTTGCCAGCCCTCAATATCCTTCCAATTGGGAATTGTCTTCGGCGCGCGCTTCGGCCATTGCCCGTTTTCTGGAAAGCCGCGGCATTGCCCGGGTCCGCCTGAAAGCAACCGGCTTGTATGACGTTTCGCCCAAATATCCCAACCTTGACCCGTTCGGCGAACCAATCCCGCAAAACCGGATTAAAAACCGCCGCGTGGTTATTCATGTCGAACCGACATTTAAATAACAAGAAAAGCCCCGGAATAATCCGGGGCTTTTTTTAACATTTATCATTGGAGGTTGAATATTTTTTCTTGCAGTTAGAATATGTAAAACCGGTCTGTCCTTTAATCCAAGATTGTTTCAGCCCCTCGCCGTGAATATTGCCGCTGCAATAAAAAGTAGCCCAATACTCAAGGCAGATTTTCGCACTGTTATACTGGTTCAGCGATCCGCTGATTGAACCGTTTTTGGCATTGAAACTC
>CALXTG010000020.1 GCA_944391355.1 uncultured Alphaproteobacteria bacterium | reverse complement strand
TTTAAAACCGCTGCCGGCCTGCCCGATCCTGATCCATTGATGAGGTAAAGTATCATCAATAACTTCAGGATCGGCATTTCCCTGAATTGCCAAAACAAAAAACGGCCGTCCGCTCTGCCGGCAATGACGGATCAGACTTAAAGGGATAGTTCCTCCCCCGGCGATAATGCCTAATTTCTTATATCTTTCCATACTTCTAATTTAGAATAAAAAAGTAAATAAATGACAAATAAAAATTCAGGGCAGAAAGTTTTCTGAAAAAACAAACTTCCGCCCTGAATGTGTAACCGGCCTGGCGATTAATCCGAGGTCATAACCTTACGGCGCCCCTGCAAGGCTTCTTCAATAAAGCTCAGCTGCTCCATAACCATTGAATTGTCTTTGAATTTTTCTTTGGCCTTTTCGATACGGGTATCAAAATTATCTTCTTTTCCCTTGAAAATATACATATAAGCCTTGGTAATCGATTTAACCGTCGCCTCGTCCAAACCGCTGCGTTTCAAGCCGATAACATTCAGCCCCCGCAGTTTACCGCGATCATTGGCAACGATACCGAAAGGAACGACATCGCGATCAACTCCGGTCATTCCGCCGATCATAGCCTTGCGGCCGATTCTTACGAACTGATGAACCGCCGAGTTTCCGCCGATAATCGCTCCGTCGCCGATTCTGACATGACCGCCGATAACCGCGTTATTCGTCATAATGACATTATTGCCGACCACGCAGTCATGCGCAACATGCGAATTAACCATAAACATACCGTCATCGCCGACTGTCGTGGTAAAATGCTCTTTCGGCGTACCGGCCTGCATGGTGACATTTTCACGGATTATATTGCGCTTGCCGATAATCAGTTTGGCTTCTTCCTGAAATTCGTTGCCGTGGTCCTGCGGACCGGCGCCCAAAACTGCTCCCGGAAAAACAATCGTGCCCTCGCCGATTGTCGTATCGCCCATGACCGTAACCTGTCCCAGCAGCTGAACATTTTCACCGATTTTTGCTTTTGAACTGATCCAGCATAAAGGACCGATTTTTGCTGTTGCGGCAATCTGGGCACCGTCTTCGACAACGGCAGAAGGATGAATATTGGTCATGTGTTTTTCCTTATAAATAAATTAGTTCATATTGTAAAAATAAGGTAAAAGAATTTGAAACAATAGTAAACACACAAAAACTTACAAGTTTGAAACATTTAGAACAAGCGCAATATCGCTTGAGAAGCCTGGCCTGCCAGCGAAAGCGAATTAACCGCCAGCTGCTGAGAGGTTTGCAAAGCCAGCATATTGGCAGATTCCTGATTCATATCGGCAAGCGTCAGTTTATCCGCCCCTTCTTCCAGAACATTTATCAGATTTTCGGTAAAATCCTGCCGGGTCGTGACAATTGAGTAGTAATTGCCGTATTGTGAGGCATAGCCGCGCAGGGTATTAATTGCTTCTTCCAGCTCGGAAACAGATTTTTCAATATCTTCAATATTTTTCCATTCCCGCGCCGCAATGCCCAAACTTCCGCTGTCGGCTTTAACACCCGCCACTTCTATTTTAGACCTGCGGTCTTCATTGAAATTGACTTTCAGATTTTGACCGCTCAGCAGGTTTATCCCTTTATAAAAACTGTCACCGACCAGAGTATCATATTGTTGTAAAATCAGATTATACTGCCAATTCTGCCGACCATAGGCAAGCTTTTCACTTTCCGCAAGCAACGGAATATAAACCGCCGTTGCAATAAAGTCAGAATTACTGTCAAAATTTTTCAATGCATCCCCGGGAAAAAGATTTAAAGATGACGCTCTCATGCTTTTCCAGCTTTTATCAGCAGTCGAAAACTGCACGCCGGTACCAAAACGGATATCCAAATTTCCTTGTGCAGCAAAGAAGCCGCTCCCGTTTTGATGATAAATTTTGACGCCGTCTCCAAAATTAATCCTTGAACCGAAAGCTTCTGAAGAACTGCCACTAATAAAAGACGTATAGGAGGAAAGTATATACATCTCACTGCCAGAGAGAACGTCTAAAACCGAATTATCTCTTACCAATACCGAATTTTGCTTATTGTTGCTGAAAAATTTTCCGGATAATTCCAAACGGCTGTTATTATTAATATACAGGCCATGGTGCCGCGTTTCAATCCTGGTTTCGGCATTCATTATAACCGTAGAATTTCTGACCGCATGAACACCGTGTTTTTCACTGTTGAGATTAATATTTCCTTCCAAAGATATCTGACTGTCCACAACGACAACGGAACCGCTGTTATTATGTTCTTCATAATTTTCGGCAAATTTAAAGTTAATTTCAACATCCCTCAATACCGCGCCGCTGATTCCAGCAGCCATTACCGTACCGTTATTACTCAAATATCTGGCGGAATATTCAATTGTCAGATCGGCTACCAAGCTGCCGTTGCCCATCATAACGGCGCTTAATCCTTTCATGCTTGTATCACAGTTGATAATCTGAGAAAATTTATCTGTTTCAGAATCAAAATTACCGAAATAACCGACACCGACCAGTTTCTGATTATCCTGTAAAACAACAGGCGTATTTTCCAGTTCGATTTTACCGTAAACAACAACGGTTTCTTTACCGGAATTGACTGCGTCAAGCAGTTCCTGAGCGGTCTCGACGACTGCGCCGTTTTCGCCGGCCTGTTCGGCAAACCATTCCTTGGCCGGAACTGCGGTTTCGAGCGCCTGATCAGCCACGGCTTTGGCCTGTTCAAGGAATTTGGTGCCGGAGCCAATCGCTTCAGAAGCGGCTTTAATTGTCTGCACGCCCTGTGACATGGCATCCAAAAGCGCGGTCAAATCAGCGGCGCGGTTATTAAGAGAAGAAGCGGTGTAATAAGAAGAGGGATTATCAATGGCCGAAGAAACTTTAAGTCCGGTCGCTAAGCGGTTTTGCACAATGTCCTGTTGACTTGCAATATTCTGCAAGCTCAACAAGTTGCTGCGCATCGACGCTGTTAACGAAATTCCCGACATTCTCTCGGCCTCAATATAGTTATCCTCTTAATATATTTTATTATGATGTCACATTTCAAACAACACATATTAGCCGACCTTTGGGTACTATCTTTGCTTTCGTCTAAACCAATTGAGCGGTGTTTTGTCTACAAACAAAAAACGGGGTTGTTAAAACCAACCCCGTTATTAAGACAATCAAACCGCTTAAGCCAACATTGCCGTAAATTCGGCTTCGGAAACGACTTTCCCGTCAACCATACATTCACCGCGGAAAACAAAAATTTTACCGCGATCTTTAATTTTTTCGACATGCATTTTCAACTGATCGCCGGGCTTTACCGGTTTGCGGAATTTCACACCGTCAATCGACATAAAGAACACGCCAAACTTTTTGTTTTTATAATCTTCAATATTGGCAACCACCACAGCACCGGCAGTCTGAGCCATCGCTTCAATCTGCAGCACACCGGGCATAACCGGATTACCGGGGAAATGCCCCTGGAAGAACTCTTCGTTCATGGTCACGTTTTTGGTTCCGACACCTTTAACGCCGGGAACTTCAACTTCTAATCTATCAACCAGCAAAAACGGATAACGATGCGGCAGCATCTCCATAATTTCTTCAACTTGATAAATTTTTGTTTCTGACATTTGTTATTCCTCTATAAAATTAGTATTTATTTCGCAGATGTTTTACCACCGTTTGCCAGCTTTTGTAAAGCGGCAATTTGTCTCATGGACTGTTTAATCGGTACGGCCGGCGTTCCCCAGACGACCTCTCCGGCAGGAATATCGCGCATGACACCGCCTTGAGCTCCGACCTGAGCTCCGGCGCCGATGTGGATATGATCTGCCACCCCGGCCTGACCGGCGCAAACCACAAAATCATCAAATTGGCAGCTGCCGGCAACTCCGACCTGAGAAACCAACACACAGCCGCGGCCGATATGGCAGTTATGCGCCACCTGAACCAGAGTATCAATCCGGCAGCCGTCGCCGATAACCGTATCGTCAAGAGCGCCGCGGTCAATACAGGCATTGGCACAGACTTCAACATCATTTCCCAAAATAACCCGCCCGACTTGCGGCAACTTTTTGTGACCGCCCGGCCCCATGATAAAACCGAAACCGTCATTACCGAGCTGCGCGCCGCTGTAAATAAAACAATCATTCCCCATTATGGTGTGAGAAATCATCGCCCCGGCATCAATCCGGCAGTTATTGCCGATTTTGCAGCCATGGGCAATAACGGCGTGATGCCCGATACGGCAGTTATCACCGATCTCAACCCCGTCTTCAATAACTGCATATTCCCCGATAAAACAACCGGCGCCGATTTTAGCCGTTTCGGCAACCACGGCCGTTGCGGCAATTTTTTTCTGCGGCTGCGGTTCGGCATACATCTTCATATTCAATTGACGATAAGCTTCCTGCGGATTCTTAGCAACCAACGCAGCAACCGTTTCCGGAACCAGCGGCAGAAAATCTTCCGTTGTAACACAGGCAGTCGCTTTCATCTCTTTTGCCGCTTCTTTCATCTTTTTATCATAAAAGAAACAAATCTCGCCTTCCCCGGCAACCGGCAGCATGGCAATTTCTGCAACTTTAACTCCGGCTTTGGAAGCATCAACCAGCTCGGCGGCACAAATCTCGGCCACCTCTGCCAAAGTAAACGGACCGTTATTTTGATAAAAACGCGTATCAACCATAAAGTTTCTCCTTATAAACAAACCGCACTCCCAGACGGTAAACCACATCTGTATTAGTTACCCATTATACATCTTTTAAAAGATGAGCAACCTATTTTCCCATAAAAGATGGAGAATGAGGTAAATAATAAGAAATAAAGGCGGAGAAAGCGGAGCATACATAGTAGTACGTGAGCATTTCTCCGACCTGTAATTTCTGTATTAGTTACCCATTATGCATCTTTTAAAAGATGAGCGGTGAGACAAATGATAAGAAACCAGGGGAAAATTTTTTGAGCCTACAAATTAGTAGGTGACTAAAAATTTTATCCCGCAGTTTCTGTATCAGGTGTCCACCGGGCATCTTTTATAACCGGGTACCGAAGTTCAAACGAAATACCTCCGTCTCGTCATATTTCTCTTTAACAATCGGGAAACCCATGTCCATGTCAATTTGTGCCATCGGAGACGGCCATTGGAAACCGAAACCGGCTGCAACACGCGGCGAAGACGAATAATCAACATAGCGTTCGTCAATATTGTCAGGCTTGCCGAGCATACCCATATCAACAAAAGTACGGCCTTTAATTCCCAGCTCATCCAAACCGATCGGGAAAGTCATCTCCGCACCGGAATAAACCATCCAGTTACCGCCCAGCGCATCTTTGGTAAATTTATCACGGGCACCGATACCGGCCGTTTCAAAACCGCGCAACGTCGAACCGCCGAGATAATAACGATTCGATAAGCGGACATCTTTACCGTTATAACCGACAATATAACCGGCATTGACAAAGAATTTGAAGGTATAGTAGTCAGCCAGCGTATAATATTTGTAGGCCTTACCGTCAAACTTCAAATATTTTTCGTCACCGCCGAGACCGGCCACGTCATTTCCGAAAGACAAATAGTAACCTTCTTTGGGGTTAATCGCGCTGTCACGCTTGTCATAAACAACCGTCTGCCCGATAACCGAACCGGTATAACTTCCGGCTTCTTCCTTAATATAATAAGAAGCATCACGGTCAACATTGCTGATTTTGTCTTTTTTCAGCGTATAACGCAGATATTGAGAGAAGTCATCGGTATAATTCCATCCCAGACGCAGACGTCCGCCGGTTGTTTCTTCATCATAAGACCCCTCATCCTGATAATCAGTATCGGTGCGGAAGACATCTACACCGGCAGCCAGACGGCGTCCCATAAAATAGGGTTCGGTAAAGCTGGCCTGATATTCCGATGTCCGCTGCGAAACCGCGACATCCAATCCCAGCTGCTGACCGCGCCCTTGGAAGTTATTTTCGGTAACGCCGGCCCGGATCAAGGCACCGTTAACCGTCGAATAACCGACCCCGACATTGAAATAACCGGTTGATTTTTCTTCAACATTAACATTAACGTCAGCCTTGTTTTCGTCCTGCGGATCCGTCTGAATATCAACTTTGCTGAAATAGTTCAGATTTTCGACATTGCGACGGGATGCCTTAAGCTTGGACGCATTAAAGGCATCGCCTTCTTCAATACGGAACTCACGGCGGATAACCTCATCGCGGGTCCGGGTATTGCCGCTGATATTAATACGGTTAACAAAGATACGATCGCCTTCTTTAATCTCAAACTTAATTTTGATTTCGCCGGTTTGCGTATCCTTTTCCAAAACCGGAATTACAGCGACAAAAGCAAAACCTTTTTTGCCCAGTTCTTCAGTCAAAGCCGTAACGGTTTTGTCAGCCAGTTCGGCATTATACCAATCGCCTTTTTCGAACAAAACTTCCTCATACATCGGCGCCACATCAACCTCGGCGATCTCCGATACAATCTCAATATCGCTGACCTTATAACGTTTGCCTTCATCCAAAACAAAAGTCAGAACAAAAGATTTTTTATCCGGACTCAGCTCGGCAATGGCCGAAACCACGCGAAAATCGGCATAACCGCGTTTCAAATAAAAACGGCGCAGCATTTCTTTATCATAATTAGTCTTTTCGGGATCATAATTTTCCGCCGAAGAAAAAATCCGGTACCAGCGGCTTTCCTTACTCATAATCTCTTCCTGAAGATCATCGTCGGAATAATGCCGGTTGCCGACAAAATTAACTTTATTAATCGTCGCAATCGGCCCCTCATTGATTTCATATACCAAATCCACCCGATTCTGATCGCGCTTAATAATTTTAGGTTCAACTACCGCGGCATAACGTCCGCTGCGTTTGTAAACTTCCAGAATACGCTGCACGTCTTCCTGAACTTTGGAACGGGAATAAATCGCCCGCGGCGCCAGCTGAACTTCCGATTCTAAAATTGAATCGTCAACTTTGTTATTGCCGTCAAAAACCCGTTTGTTAATAATCGGATTCTCAACCACTTTAATTGTCAGCAGCCCGTCGCTTTTAAAGTTAAACACAACATCGGTAAACAAACCGGTTGCGTATAACTGTTTCAAAGCTTCATCGAGTCTGTCCTGAGAAACGGTTTTATTTCTCTGGATATCAATATAGGACATCACCGTTTCCGGCTCAACTCTTTCCAGCCCTTCTACTTTGATATCCCGAACATAAACGGCGGCAGCTCTGACATTGGCGGCCATCAGCACAACGGCGGCAAATGTTAACAAACCCAATTTTTTCATCGCAGCTAAATCCTTCCTTCAAAAGACGATTTCATCAAGAAAACCATCTGTGAAATAAACGCAGTACATCATTCCAAGTCGCAAAAAGCATTAAAGCAACCAAAATGCCCAAACCGAATTTGAACATAACGTCTTTAATTTTTTCATTCAGTTCTTTGCCTGTTGCCATTTCAACCAGATAAATCACGACATGGCCGCCGTCGAGCAGCGGAATGGGAAACAGGTTAATCAGTCCGAGATTGATTGACAGCAGAGCCATAAAGACCATAAAATCAATCGCACCGCTTTGCTTGGAAATATCTCCCGACATTTCGGCAATACGGATAATTCCGCCCAAATCATCAGCGCCTCTCTGACCGCTGATCATCTGGCCGACCCCGCGCAGCGTCAGCTCCGTAATCCGCCAGCTTTCGACGGCGGCATCGGCAAAAGCCCGCGGCAGGGAAATTTTTTCTTTGTTAACTTCAATAACATTAACCGAACGGATACCCATCATTTTCTTTTTGATTTTAACGCCGTTGGGAGCTTCAATCTCCGTCACGCCCAAAGGAACCGTCAAAGTCAGGTCTTTATCGCCGCGTTTCAAAGTCAGATGAACATTTTCCGTAACCGTCATATCAACCTCTCGGCTGACTTCATCGAAACTGTGAACCTCACGGCCGTTTACGGTCAAAATCCGGTCATTAACTTGCAAGCCGGCCTTATCCGCCGCACCGCCGGCAATAACTTCACCAACGACCGGCGGAAAAGTAATTTTTCCCAGAAAGAAAAAGATTGAAGCAAAAATAATGATTGCAAACAGATAATTGGCTCCCGGCCCGGCCAGAACGATTGCCAGCTTTTTCCAGGCCGGCTGAAACGGAAAAGCTTTCTTCTTATCTTCTTCGCTGAGTTTTTCAACTTCCCCGCTCGTAGAGCTGGTTTCGTCCCCGTCTCCGAGAAAACGGCAGTATCCGCCTAAAGGTACGGCGGCAATTTTCCAGTGGGTTCCCTTTTTATCGGTGCGGCCCCACAGCTCTTTTCCGAAACCAATGGAAAATTCTTCAACCTTCACGCCGCAAAAACGGGCAACCAGAAAATGCCCCAGTTCATGAACAAAGACCAGGATTCCCAGCAGTATGATGAAAGGAATCACATAATAAAGCGCATTAATCAGCCAATCCATTATTATTGCTTTCTAAAAATTATATTGCCACCAGCCGACCAGGAAGATAAACAGCACCAAAACCGGTGCGGCTACCAACACGCCGTCGATACGGTCAAACATTCCGCCGTGACCGGGAATTAAATTGCTGGAATCTTTAATTCCCAGATGTCTCTTAACCGCGGATTCAAGCAGATCGCCCATCTGGGCAACCAAAGCGACAGCTGCTCCGTACAGCATATAGAAACCAAAACCGCCGCGAACCCCGAAGCAATAAGCCGTCGCACAGCTTACCAGTGCGGCCAGCAGCATGCCGCCGACCAGTCCCGACCAGGTTTTATTGGGGCTGATTTTCGGTGCCAGTTTCGGCCCTTTCAGATTGGTTCCCACCACATAGCCGCCGATATCGACCGACCAAACCATTAACAAAAACCACAAAGTTCCCTGATAACCGACAATACTGTACAGCCAAACAACCGACCCGATTCCCAGCGCAATATAAGGAACGCCGAGCACCAGCAGATTTTTATATTTTTCCTCCTTGGTTTTGAGAGTAATCAGCATCATCGCGCCGAGAACAACCGACAACAGCCAGCAGGAAGGCAGCAGAAACACGGCCAAAGCCATCGGCAGCGAATAACAAACCGCAAAAAACGCCGGACGTTTGTTGCTGACCATGGTTGTCCATTCCCAGGCCAGAATTCCGCCGACAATCATTGCAAAGATATTAATCAGCGGAGAGCCGATATATAAGACACCGACTGTCAGCGGCACCAGAACCAGCGCCGTAACAATCCTTTTAATAATTCCGTTCATTTTAGGCTTTTCCATATCTTCTCTCCCTGCGGTTAAAATCTTTAATAATAGCTTCTAAGGTTTCCTTATCAAAATCGGGCCATAAAACCGGACTGAAATAAAGCTCCGAATAAGCAATCTGCCAGAGCAGATAATTACTGACCCGCTGCTCGCCGCTGCTGCGGATAACCAGATCGGGATCGGGAATATCTTTGGTGTAGAGCATATCAGAAAACATTTTGATATCAACATCTTCCGGCAAGATATCACCTCTTTTTGCCAGCATTGCGATTTTACGCGCCGCATTTACAATCTCATGACGCGACCCGTAACTCAAAGCGATGCACAAAGTCATTTTCATATTGCCGGCCGTTTCGGCTTCAAGCTTTTTCATGTTCTCGACAATATCGGGAGCCAGCATATCGCGTTCACCGATAAAACGGATTCGCACGCCGTTGTCCTGAACTTCTTTCAAATCACTTTTCAGATAGTCACGCAGCAGATCCATCAAGGTGTTGACTTCCTCGGGGCTGCGCTGCCAGTTTTCGGTTGAAAAAGCATAAAGGGTCAGATATTCAATCCCCAGTTCGCCGGCAGCACGGGTCACGGCCTTAACCGCCTCGGCGCCTTTTTTATGTCCGGCCGACCGCGGCAGTCCTTTTTTCGTTGCCCAGCGTCCGTTCCCGTCCATGATAATGGCAATATGCCTGAGGGTATTTTTTGCTTCGCTTGTCATTTAAGATTCGTTATTCCGGTTATATTGCGTCCAAGTAAAAAACGGGACAAAGCGGCCTCAAACAGCCGCCGCCCGAAAATCTGCCCCCGACTATACCTGCAGAATATCCTTTTCTTTACCGGCCAGAGCTTCATCGATTTTTTTAATCGATTCGTCTGTCATCTTCTGAATTTCGTTTTCATATCTTTTTTCTTCATCTTCGGAAATAAGATTATCTTTTTTCAGTTTCTTAATTCCGTCGATACCGTCGCGGCGCAGATTGCGGATTGCAACCTTATTCTGCTCGGCATATTTCCCGGCAATTTTAACCAGCTCTTTACGGCGCTCTTCGCTCAGCGGCGGAATGGGAATGCGGATCAGCTGCCCGTCGGAAGCCGGATTCAACCCCAGATCCGATTCCATGATTGCTTTCTCGACAGATTTTGCGACAGATCTGTCCCAAACGCTGATCGACAAAGTCCGGGCATCGGGCACCGAAATGGTTCCGACCTGCGACAACGGCACCATCGAACCGTAAGATTCGACCATAATTCCGTCCAGCAGGCTGGCATGTGCCCGCCCGGCGCGCAGTCCGCTGAAATCTGACTTTAAAGATTCCAAGGTTTTATCCATGCGGTTTTTAATGTCTTCTCTAATCTGATTAAATTCTGCCATAAATTATACCTCTTGTTTGATTATCGTAAATTCACCTTCTCCGCAGACCGCTTCTGCCAGCGCATGCTCGCCTTTCTGAGCAAAAACGACTATCGGAATATTATTTTCGCGCGCCAGAGCCACCGCAGCCGTATCCATGACTTTCAGCTGACGGCCGATCACTTCGTCATAGCTGACCGCTTTATATCTGCGCGCCTGTTTGTTTTCTCTGGGATCACTGTCATAAACGCCATCCACCTGCGTTGCTTTCAGCAAAGCGTCGCATTGCATTTCCGAAGCTCTGAGCGCCGCGCCGGTGTCTGTCGTAAAATAAGGATTCCCGGTGCCGCCGGCAAAAACGACCACCCGCCCCTTTTGCAGATGACGCAAGGCGCGCCGATACATATAAGGCTCGCAGACACTGGGAATGCTCAGCCCCGAAAGGACTCTCGTCTCCACGCCGATTGCTTCTAGCGCATTTTGCAGATAAAGCGCATTCATCACCGTCGCCAGCATCCCGACCTGATCGGCAACCGTGCGGTTCATGCCTTTGGAAGCTTCTTTGGCGCCGCGAAAAATATTGCCACCGCCAACCACAATACAGATTTCAACCCCGCTGTCATGCACGGTCTTAATCTCGGCGGCCAGCCGGGCAATAACTTCTGCCGACATGCCGAATTCCCTATCGCCCATCAGACCTTCGCCCGAGAGTTTCAGTAATATTCTTTTATAAAGCGGTTTCATGCTTTTTTCCACTTACTTGCAAAAATTTTTCTAATATTAACAAGATTATTTGGTTTGTCATTAAGATTCTATAACTTTTAGGCAGAAAATCACCGCCGCTTGTCACAGGCCGGAAAAATTATGATTGAAAATTAAGGCTCTCTCGGATAAGAATAAGGCATTAAACTAATTACTTAAGGAACGTATCATGACAATCGGACTTACTTTTCTGCTCTGCGCGCTCGGCGGCTACCTTTTGGGTTCTATTCCTTTCGGCCTGGTTCTGACCCGGCTGGCAGGTTACGGCGATATCCGCAAAATCGGTTCTGGCAATATCGGCGCCACCAACGTTTTGCGCACCGGACGCAAAGATCTGGCGCTTCTGACCGTTGTTCTTGATGCGTCCAAAGCCGCTCTGGCTGCCTGGATCGCTTTCAAACTGGTTCCGGCCCGGGAAATGTTTTTCTTCGGCAACCCCACCGCCGCCAACATCCTCGGCGAACTGATTGCAGGTACCTGCGGTATCCTCGGTCATAATTTTCCGGTCTGGTTGAAATTTAAAGGCGGCAAAGGCGTCGCCTCGACTTTCGGTTTTATCCTTGTCACCAACTGGCAGGTAGCCCTGCTGGCTTT
>CALXTG010000019.1 GCA_944391355.1 uncultured Alphaproteobacteria bacterium | reverse complement strand
ACGATCATGAAACGGATACCTATACTCTGTATACTCACGCTGTTCACGCTGATTTCCATGCCGGGTGCAGCACAGTTTTCCATTTCGAGGGTTACGCCCGATAGCGGCAGATTCCAGCGGCGCATTGGCCAAATCCATGACCTGAGAGTAATAATACAGACCGAAACGATTGATTATCAGCGAGACGAAGAAAAACACAAAGGCTCCGAAAAAATATATTTTTATTTTTTTGATATAATGCCAAACGAAGGCGAGCGGGGTTTTTTCCATTTTTATTAACTCAAAATTGACACTTTCGGCGTTATGATATAACATAATTTCAGGTTTAACTCAAGCTCTTTAGGAAAAGACATGGAAACGCAATATTATACGCTGATTGAAAAACAGGATTTTTATGAAATCATTGAAAACAAATACGGCGAACTGGCGATTTTTATTGATGCCCGCGACGGGGCGCCGGCTAATCCGGTTTTGGAATTTGACGGCAAAAAAACCGCGCTTCTCAAACGCGATGCCCATCTAGCCGTGCGGCTGGACGATATCCATGAAGAGACGGTAGCGCCGCTGGCCGAAGCCGAATTTGTCATGATTGTCGAACTGAAGGGCAAAATGGTTGAAAGAGTTTACGGCGTCCCGGTTGAAAATGTTGAGGAAATTGTTTTTGAAGGCCGTCAGACCCGTGCCGACGAACTGGTTAAGGCCCGCAGCCGCGACGAAGTGCTGAAGAGTTTCGGCGCCGTTAAAACCTGGGCCAGCGGCAGCAAACAATAAGAAATTAATCAGAGGAATAAAAATAATATGATAGGTTTGGTTTTGGTTACCCACGGCAATTTGGCTCTGGAATTTATTTCGGCAATGCAGCATGTGGTCGGAAAACAGGAAAATGTTCTGCCGGTCTGTATCGGCCCTGAAGACGATATGGAGCAGCGCCGCTCGGAAATCTTAAAAAAAGTCGGCGAAGTCGACAGCGGTCAGGGTGTAGTGGTTTTAACCGATATGTTCGGCGGTACGCCGTCGAATCTGGCCATCTCAATCATGGACCGTGCTAATGTCGAAATTATTGCCGGCATGAATCTGCCGATGCTGATTAAGCTGGCATCGCTGCGTAAAGAAAAAAATCTGAAAGATACCGTTGCCGGAGCTCAGGAAGCGGGTAAGAAATATATCAATATCGCATCGCAATTATTGGGGAAATAGCCATGAGTGAAAACAAGCTGTCCAAAGAACTGGAAATTAAGAATCAGAAAGGTTTGCACGCCCGTGCCGCAGCGGCTTTTGTTAAGACCGCCGAAAGTTTCGACGCCGTTATCGAAGTTGAAAGAATCGGCCAGAAAGTCAGCGGCTGTTCAATTATGGGGCTGATGATGCTGGCCGCCGCCAAAGGCACGACTATTGTCGTCAGTTGTCAGGGGAATCAGGCCGAAAGCGCGATGAACGCAATTGCCGAACTGGTTGACAATAAATTCGGCGAAGAATAACAGCCGAAAATGAAAGCGCCCCGCAATAAAACAATAGAGCTTACGCCCAGAGAGCAGAGCGCTTGTCTGAAAAGAACCATTTGCCTTAAATCCGCGGTTACTCAAGAGGAGGTTATTGACAAGACCGTTTGTCAGGACTGTTTGACGGCAATGGATCGGCTGCCGGAAAAATTTGTCGACCTGATGATTGTCGACCCGCCGTATAATCTGACCAAAAATTTTGCTTCAACAACTTTTCGCGAAGTCGGCCTCAAAGAATATCAGAAATGGTTTGACAGATGGCTGAAAAGAGCCGTACGCCTGTTGAAGGACAACGCCAGCGTTTATATCTGTTCGGACTGGAAAACCTCTATTGCCATTCCCGAGGTCGCTTCGCGGTATCTTATTCTGCAAAACCGGATTTCCTGGGAGCGCGAAAAAGGCCGCGGCGCCAAAAACAACTGGAAAAACTGTCTGGAAGATATTTGGTTTTTTACCAAATCGGAAGATTATAAATTTAATATCGAAGCGGTAAAAATGCAAAAACCGGTCATTGCCCCTTATCGCGATACGGCCGGGAAACCGAAAGACTGGGTAGAAACAGACGGTGAAAAATATCGCCTGACGCACCCGTCCAATATCTGGACCGATATTTCGATTCCCTTTTGGTCGATGCCCGAGAACACGCCCCACCCGACCCAAAAGCCCGAAAAACTGATTGCCAAACTGATTCTGGCATCCAGCGATCCCGGCGACATGGTGTTTGATCCGTTTCTCGGTTCGGGCACAACTTCCGTCACCGCCAAAAAACTCGGCCGGCATTATCTGGGAATCGAACGCGAAAAAGACTATGCGGCGCTGGCGGAAAAACGATTGGAAAAAGCCGAAACCGACAAGACGATTCAAGGCTTTGAAAACGGTATTTTTAAAACCCGCAATGCATTATAATACTTAAGTTTATTATGCCTTGTAAGTCTCTTTTTACGCATTAAGTTATCTCCTGTACGTTGTCTATTTACACAACACTCAAAAGGAGAATTAAAATGACCAAAGAAACAAATTCAAACGAAGAAAAGAAAATGAGCAGCAAAGAAGCTTCTAACAGCACGTCTTCTTCAAAGAAGTCGAGCGGTTGCGGCTGCAAATAATTTTGACTGATTGATAATCCCCCTTTGGATATTATATTCAAGGGGGGATTTTGTATTTTACAAATCGCTTATTTCGGTTATAGTAGACATCGGTTCATTAAAGAGGAAACAAAAGATGAAAAAACTGCAGATTTTCGTATGGGCTGCCGCCCTGCTGACACTGAGCTTTCAGGTCCGGGCTCAGACACCGGAAGAAATCAAACAGGTGGAAAATTACCTGAACGGAATCCGGAACCTGCAGGCGTCTTTTGTGCAGACTTCCAGCAACGGCGGAATTGCCGAAGGAATGCTTTATATTGCAAAACCCAATAAAATCCGCATGGAATATAAAGACCCTACCTCGGTTCTGATTGTCGGCGACGGCGATTATATCGTTTATAACGATAAGGAACTCGACCAGGTAACGCATATTGATTATGACGATATTCCGGCAACAATGATTTTGGCAAACAATATCTCAATAGACGGCAAAAAAATCAAAGTTCTTGATTTTTTCAAAGACGCGGGAACAACGACCATTACCCTGGATTATCAGGATAAAGGGGAAGTCGGGCCGATTACGCTGGTTTTTGACAACAACCCGTTTGCGCTGAAACAATGGAAAATTGTCGACCCGCAAAGCGTCGAGGTTACGGTTTCGCTTTACAACCCGCAAAAAGACACGGCTTTGAACGACAGCCTGTTTAAGTTCAAAAAGGCGCAGAAAAATCCGCTGAAATATAAAGGCAAAAAATAATTATGGCGACGGTTAAACTTATTACCTGGAATGTCAATTCCATCAGAATTCGTATGGAACTTTTACAAAAACTGACGGCGGCGGAGAATCCGGATATCATCTGTCTGCAGGAAGTTAAGGCCAAAAAAGAAGATTTTCCGTGGGAGGCAGTGAAATCTCTCGGGTTTGAGCATATTGCCCTTTATTCGATCCCCGGGTACAACGGCGTGGCCATTCTTTCCAAACTGCCGCTTGACAATATTTGCGAACACAACTGGGTCGGCAAGCAGGACGCCCGGCATATCTGCGCAACCGTCGGAGGCTCGGTTGAAATTCATAATATTTATATTCCGGCCGGCGGAGATTTGCCCGACCCGATTGCGAATCTGTCTTTTGCCCATAAGCTGGCCTTTGTTGACGATATTGCCGAGAAATGGGAGCAGCAGAGCGACAGCCTGAAAAACAAAAAAATGCTTATCTGCGGCGATTTTAATATTGCGCCGCTGGAATGTGATGTTTGGAATCACAAGGCGATGCTGAAAATTATTTCTCATACGCCGGTTGAGATTGAACGGATTTCCCGTTTGAAAAACTCTCTCGGCTTTGTCGACGTTATTCGCGAATTCTACCCGGAACCGCAAAAAATTTATTCCTGGTGGAGCTATCGTAATCCTAACTGGCAGACCAACGATAAAGGCCGGCGGCTTGACCATGTCTGGGTAACCGAACCGATGAAGGCGCAAATGAAAGCCGCAAGAATCCTTAAAGACGCCAGAAGCTGGGAACGCCCCTCCGATCATGTTCCGGTTATTGTCGAGTTTGATATTTAAGTTAATTATTGCCGACAAAATTTTTGCCAACGTTCAATCTGTTTAGACAGAAAAAGAGGTTGTGCTAAATCTTTGTTAACAGATATTGATTAGAATGAGAAAGAATGATAAGATATCTATTAGAATTAATAAGATAATTTGTTTAACTGGATTCCAGCTTTCGCTGGAATGACAAGAAACACATGGAGCCGAGAGAATGTCGGGGATTTCGTTAACAGCGTCAATGCGCAGCAACTTGTTGAGCTTGCAAAATATTGCAGGCCAGCAGGATATTGTGCAAAACCGCTTAGCGACCGGCCTTAAAGTTTCTTCGGCAATCGACAACCCTTCTTCTTATTACACCGCTTCTTCGTTAAACAACCG